>JBEENF010000256.1:0-5798 GCA_041192325.1 Verrucomicrobiota bacterium | reverse complement strand
CATTGCCCTCGAGGGCCTTGATCTCTGGCCACCCCCACCGGACTGGCCCGCGCGGTGGCACACCGCTGATTTGCGCGCGTTTGCCGACTACGCTCCTTATGGCGCGGTTATCGGCAATCTCATCTTTCATCAGTTTTCGGCTGATGAACTCGCCACCTTGGGTGAGAAAATTCGGGAGCACGCGCGGGTGATACTTGCGGCCGAGCCCGCGCGTCGCCGCGTCTCGCAAATTCTTTATCGCGCCATAGGCCCCCTCTTTGGGGCGAACCATGTCTCATTGCACGATGCACACGTCAGCATCGCGGCGGGCTTTCGCGGCAGGGAACTGCCCGCTGCGCTCGGCCTTGAACCGACGGCTTGGGAAGTGCGTTGCACCACCACCCTCCTCGGAGCCTACCGCATGGTCGCCGTGAAGCGCGGATGAGTTCCTTGCGACCCATCGAGATCATTGGAGGCGGACTGGCCGGGCTTTCTCTCGGCGCCGCCCTGGCTCGCGCGGGCGTCCCGGTCGTAATCTTCGAAGCAGGAGATTATCCGCGCCATCGGGTTTGCGGCGAATTCATCACGGGCCTGGCGCCCCCCACGATGGCCCGCCTCGGCCTGTCGCATGTATTCGCCAAAGCGCTACCCCACTTGGACGTCGCATGGTTTCACGGCGCCCTGGGGTCCGGCAGCCAACGACTGCCGGCTCCAGCGCTGGCCCTGAGCCGTCATGTGCTGGACGCGGAACTGGCCGCGGCATTTGTCGCCGCGGGCGGCGACTTGCGCACCGGCATGCGGGTAGTCGACACGAGCAGCGCACCCGGTCGGGTGTTTGCCACCGGCCGCCGCGTCGGGCGCCCGGCCTGGCTTGGATTGAAATTTCATGTGCGCGAACTGGCGGTCGCGCCTGGACTGGAACTGCACCTGGGCGCCCAGGGCTATGCGGGACTAACGCGAGTGGATCATGCCACCACCAACGTTTGCGGCCTGTTCCGGCAGCGCGGGCTGACCGGCCGCGGTCCCGACCTGTTGTTGGGCTACCTGCGCGCCTCGGGTCTCGAGCACCTAGCAAAAAGGCTGGCCGGCGGAGTGATCGACGCCGCTTCGTGCTGCGCCGTCGCCGCTTTGGGATTCGACCCGAGTATCCGCGCGTTGAAACAGCCCGGGCGAATCGAATTGGGCGATACCGCCGCGATGATTCCGCCCTTTACCGGCCACGGGATGGCCATGGCTTTTCAAAGCGCGGAAACCGCCTTCGCTTCATTACTCGCCTTCGCACGCGGTGAATCCGACTGGGCGGCAACCTGTCATGCAACTCAGGTCGCCCTGCATGGCCGATTTCGGATGCGGCTGATGTCCGCCCACATTCTACACCCGTTTCTGCTGCGTCCCGCGCCTCAGCGTTGGTTTGCGGCCCTGAGTCGTTGCGGCCTGCTGCCGTTTCGGACACTTTACCACCTCCTACATTAGAATTCAGCCGGTCTAGCCATTGCCCTCCGTATGTATCTTCACGCCCTCGCCACCGCCGTTCCCGAATCGGCATACACCCAGGCTCAATGTTGGGAAATTACCCAAGGGTCGAAACTGCGCGACCGGCTGAAGAAGCGCTCCATGCTGGTTCTGCATTCGATCCTGAGGGGAGAACATGGGATCGCCACGCGCCATTTTGCGCTACCTGACATCCAGAATGTTTTCGATTTATCGCCCGACCAACTCAACGCAGCGTTCCGACTGGCGGCACCGCCACTCGCCGGTCGCGCGCTGACTCAGGCGCTGGAAAAGGCGGGCGTCCGTCCTGATGAAATTGACGCGCTTCTAATCTGCACCTGCACGGGCTATCTGTGCCCGGGACTTACCAGCTATGTGGCGGAGCAACTGGGACTTCGAGCCAACACCTTTCTGCAAGATCTTGTCGGCTTGGGCTGCGGTGCCGCGATTCCGATGCTGCGCGCCGCGAGCCACATTCTCGGTGCGCAGCCTGACGCTGTTGTGGCGTGCGTGGCCGTGGAAGTCTGCTCTGCGGCCTTTTACCTCGATGATGATCCTGGCGTTCTGATCAGCGCCTGCCTGTTTAGCGATGGAGCCGCCGCGAGCATCTGGCGCGGAACGCCGGATCGCCAGGGTTTGCGCGCCTTTGAATTCAATACCCTGCACCTGCCGGAGCAGCGGGACAAACTCAGGTTCGAGCAACGCGACGGCAAATTGCGCAATCTGTTGCATCGTTCGGTTCCCGAACTCGCGGCAGGCGCGGTCCAACGGCTATGGTCCGAACGCAGCGCCAAGCCCATCGCCCGCGTGGTCGCCCATGCGGGAGGCCGCGACGTGCTCGAGGCGCTGGCCCCGATACTGGCGCCGCACTCGCTCGCCGCCAGTGCCCAAGTCCTGCGCGAATTCGGCAATATGAGCAGTCCATCGGTCTTGTTCTCACTCGAAGAAACGCTCAAGACCGAAAAGCCCCGCGCGGAGGCAGACTTCTGGCTCGTAAGTTTCGGCGCGGGCTTTAGCGCCCACAGCTGCCGCATTGGACTCTAGACAAGAGTGCGTTCGCGAGATCGCTCAGATCTCGACTCAGCGCCTCGAGGAACGCCGCGAAGGGTCCGCGCCGGGAGCGTCTTGATAATCGCTGCCCCATGGCTTCCCTCCGCAAACACAATCGCCCAGCTGGATGAACGCTGCAGGGCGGCAAACGATTCGCTGGCATGATGGCGTTGCGTCTTGCCAACCTGATTTCGCTCACTCACCCCGGCCGTGCGGAGAAACTGGGCGGCGCCAACGTTTGACGAGTCGTTAAAGCCCCCCGCACCGCCCCGGTTGTAATGAGGAAGCGGTGACAAATTTACCGTTCGGACCTGGCCTTTTTTTTGGGGGCAGCCGTGCCGCCATTCTTCAAGTCGCCGCGCTGGTTCTCCCATTGCCGCGACGGATCATAGCTTGGATTTTCTGTGGGCAGTTGCGCGCCCATCTTGGTCCGCCACGCTTCGAGTGCAATGCGAAGCTCGGTGGCGCGCTTAAATTCCGTTTTCGCAAGGTTGTTCGTTTCACTCAGATCCTGCCGTAGATTGTAAAGCTCCACATGGTCGTCCTCGAAAAAGTGGATAAGCTTCCAATCGCCCGCCCGCACCGCGCTGTAAGGCGTGGCGCCTCCCGCATGATAATGGGGATAATGCCAGAAAACGGCATCTCGACTCAGGCGGCCGGCACCTCTCAGCACGTGATCAAGGCTGACTCCATCTACAACCGGACGGCCCGCTGCCGGTGCGCCCGCGAGGTCGAGAATTGTGGGGAAGAAGTCGGGGCTGATGACGGGAGTCACATCATCAACACTGCCTGATCGGATGACCCCCGGCCATTTTACGATCAGGGGGACTCGCACGCCGCCCTCGTAAGCGGATCCCTTTCCCGCCCGCAGCGGTGAATTATCCGTCGACAAGGGTCCTCCCCAGACCCCGCTGCGAATCGTGCGCGTGAGCCCTCCGTTGTCGCCGGTCAGAAAGATCACCGTGTTCTGTTCCAGATTCAACTCCCGCAGCTTTTGCAGCACGACACCCACACTATCATCAACGCTCTCCAGGAGAGCTGCATAGACGGCATTCGTGTGGAGCATGCCGGTCGCAATTCGCTTCTGGTACTTTTCAATCACCTCTCGCTTGGCCTGCAGGGGAGTGTGAACGGCATAGTGCGGTACATACGCGAAGAACGGCTGATTCCGATTCGTCTCAATAAACGTGACTACCTCGCGGGTGATCCGGTCGGTGAGCAACTCGCCACCGCGTTCGCTTGCAGTTGCAGGGACACCGTAAGGAGGAAAATAGCCGCCCGGAGCTCCGGAAGCTCCGCCGCCAAAGTTCACGTCAAAGCCTTGCTTTTCCGGTTCGAAACCCGCCCCGCCCAAATGCCATTTCCCGAAATGTCCCGTCACGTATCCCCGGGTCTTCAATTCTTCCGCAATCGTTCTCTCCGATAGCGGCAGATGCATCGTCCACTCCGGCACTCTCAATTTCGCAAACGGCCGCACGTTGCCCGGAATGTAATCAGTCACACGCAATCGAGCGGGATATTTGCCCGTCATGGTGGCAGCACGCGTGGGCGAGCACACGGTGCACGCAGAGTACGCCTGGGTAAATTTCATGCCTTCCGCCGCGAGCCGGTCCATATTCGGCGTTTGATAAAATTTACTGCCGTAACTTCCCAGATCGGTCCAACCCCAGTCATCGATTAGAAAAAAAACGATGTTGGGTGGTCGAGGCGCCACCGGACCTGCTCCGGCAGAGCGAACGGGCAACCCGCAGGTGAAGACCACGGCGAGAAACACTAAAGCCTTTAGGCGCAGCATAATGTCGGAGGGCCCTATTTCGTGCGAGGCAGCGGTTTCGCCAGGTAATTGGGCCATTGTATCACCCGTTGTTCGTAAGCCGGATCGTCGAAAGCGGGCCAGATCGGCCCCTCAGTCCGCACTTGAGCGTGAAACTTGGTCAAGATGCCCTTGAGTTCGGCCAACTTTTCCGGCTGCGCAGCACTGAGGTCGTTTTTTTCGGATGGATCGTCCTGCACATTATATAGTTCAAACCCATCCAATCTGGCATTCTTCAGCAAGTGCGCCTGCTCGTTGGCTAAATCCCTTGGCTTGGGGCGGGGACCATCCAGCCACGCCAGCAACTTCCATGGTTCTTGGAGCAAGGCAATTTGCGGCTTGGAGGGAGCAAAGATGTACTGCCAGTATAAAGGGGTTGTTCGCCTCATTGGCCGGCCGCTAAAGAGCGGCGCGATACTTGCACCATCCAGGCTGCGATCATTCGGCCCGGGCACGCCGGTAATGTCGCAAACGGTCGGCAGGAAATCCACGCCACTGACGGGCTGCGCACTGCTGGTTCCCGGTCGAATGTGTTTTGGCCACCGCACGATGCCGGGCACACGCAGTCCGCCCTCATACATGTGCCCCTTGAATTCGCGAAGGCCGCCACTTGATCCCGCGTTGTGCCATTTGGTGCGAGCCGGCCCGTTGTCCGAGGTAAACCAAACCAGCGTATTCTCGTTGAGGCCTTGCGCTTCCAGCGCGCGGAGGATTCGCCCCAACGCGTCGTCCATCTGGCTCACGTTGCCATAATACGCAATTCGGCTGGGATCGTCGGGATGCTTTTTTTCGTACAGCGCCTTGAACCGCGGTTCAGTCGCAATGGGCTCGTGCGGTTCGTTAAAAGCCACGTAAAGGAAAAAAGGCTTCGTTTTGTCACGTTGAGTGCTCAGCCAATTTATCGCTTCATTGGCGACTATTCCCGCCGAATAACCGGCGATGACGCCTGCTGGAATGCCGTTGCGTACAAAGTTATAGGGATTCGCGTGATTCGGCAGCGCGTTGTTTTGCACGGAAAACGAATGATCAAACCCGTGGTCGTTTGGCTGAGGTTGGCCGGGCAGGTTAAACATGCCATTCAAATGCCATTTTCCCGTCAGCGCCGTCGTGTAACCGGCATTCCTCAACAACGTGGCTATTGTAATTTCGCTTGAGCGCAGATGAGCCGGACTCATGAAAGGAATCGCATTGTATACGCCCACGCGGTAGGGCGTCCGGCCGGTCAGGAGGCCGGCGCGGGCGGGGGAGCAGACCGCAGCAGCAGCATAACAACGGGTTAGCTTAAGCCCCTCGGCGGCAAGTTGATCAAGATTGGGCGTCTTAATCTCCGGGTGGTCGAAACACCCCAAATCCCCGTAACCGAGGTCGTCGGCGACGACCAAGAGAATGTTGGGCGGGGAACCTATCGCCGCCCGCAAACTCTGGTCCACACCAATGAGAAGGCAGATGAGCGCAGACACAATGG
>JBEENF010000255.1:0-5817 GCA_041192325.1 Verrucomicrobiota bacterium | reverse complement strand
ATGGCGCTGGGGCCCGCGTTGAATGGAAACCATTGCACGGTGACACCAGGCCCGAGCCGCTGTTCAAACCAGCCACGTTTTTCGCGGGTCGTGTGGCTGCCAACAAGGGCCTGCGCGTGAGTGATATTGGGGAAATATCCGACTCGCACGACCACCTGCTCCGCGCCCCGGACGGATATTGCCAGAAGAAGGGCAAGGGATGCAAAAAGTGATTTCATGAACACGCGTCCGAGGTGAGGCGGAATAAAGCGGAAGCAGGTTGGAAGTGAGTAAAGTGCGTGGCGAGGAGGCGCCGGGCGTTACATTCTAGATGGTATAATCTCCCAGCAGTTGATGCAGGACGCCGTCCTTTTCATCCAGGCGGGTGGCGGTGGCTTGGCGAGCAAGCCGGCGGGCGTAACGAGCCGGAACTCGCGCAGGCGGCGGCGCATCCTCCCCCTCAGGCGCAAAAGGCAAAGGCAGATTGTCACGGCGCAACTTGCGCAGCGTAACCTCGACCACGTCGGCCAGAGTGTATCGATCCAGAATTCCAGCGATCGCGTTCCGCACATCGAGCATCAGCATGCGCAAGCCACAGTGTGCTTCGTCCGGGCAGGTGCACTTTTGGTAGGCGGAATGGCTGACGCAGCCGATGGGAGCCAGCGGACCATCGATCAGGCGCACGACTGCGCCGATCGGGATAAGCTTCGCGGGCTTGGCGAGCCGGTAACCCCCGAATTTGCCCCGCACGCTGGAAACGAGCCCCCCTTCCTTTAACGCCTGCATGATTTGCTCCAAGAACTTTACCGGTAGCTGCTCACTATCAGCCAGTTCAGAAACTTGTACAAGCGTGCGGCCCATTTCCGCCGCGATGCCGAGGCTAATCAGCGAACGGAGCGCGTACTCTCCTTTCCGGGACAATTTCATTAGATACTACATTAACTTAGTAGGAATTAAAACAAGCCCAATTTTGTTTAGTCTTTGAATCTTGGGCACCGCGCACAAGATGGTCGATAGCGACCCTGTTAATCATCACGTGCCCCCCGAGGTCCGGCCGCTCTCTTTCCATGCTCCCTTATCTGCTATTCTTTGCCTTGATTGCGACGGGCTTTGCTTCACCGCTGGTTGCCGCCAAGCCCTTCTACGCCGACAAACAGGATTTACTTTATTTCCTGGAAGCGGATGGGACACGTCGCCCAGTGCAATCGACATCCGACTGGGACCGACGCCGCCGCGACGTCCTGGCCAACATGCAAGACGTCATGGGACCGCTACCCGTGATTGATCATCAACTGCCAGTGACAGTGCAGGTCATCAAGGAACAGAAGACCGACAAATACACTTGGCGCCGCATCACCTACGTCGCGGAGCACGGGGATCGCGCCTACGCTTACCTTTACATCCCGCACGGCCTAAAGAGTGCGAGACGGGCTCCGGCGATGGTCAGTCTGCACGGGACGACTTACCGAAATTACGTGCCGCTGTCGGAAGCGCCACCGCGCGAAAAGATCGGTGACGGCCAGTATGCGCAGGAACTCGCCGAACGTGGCTATGTGGTTATTGCGCCGGACTATCTTTTCCTGGGGCCGGATTACAAAACCGACCCGGTGGCGCTCGGCTATGTGAGCGGCACGATGAAAGGGATCGTGAACCATATCCGAGCCGTGGATGTGCTCGCCTCAATGCCCGAGGTGGACATGAACCGGGTGGGCGCCCTCGGCCTGTCCCTCGGGGGCCACAACGCGCTCTTCCTTGCCGTATTTGACCCACGGATTCGCGCGGCGGTCTCGAGTGCCGGCTTCAACACCTTCGCCAAGTATTACGGGGGAAATTTGAAAGGGTGGACCAGCAATCGCTACATGCCGCGCATCGCCACGATGTACGGCAGTGACCCCGCCCGCATGCCCTTCGATTTCACGGAAGTGCTCGCCGCCATCGCGCCGCGCCCGGTGTTTGTGAACGCGCCGATCAGCGACAGCAATTTCGAGGTGTCCGGCGTGAAGGACTGCGTGAGCGCGGCGCAACGCGTCTATGAACGCATCTTCAACGCGGCCGACAAGCTCGTCGCCCAATATCCCGAAGGCGGCCATGGCTTTTCTCCCGCTGCCCGGCAATCAGCCTACGAATACCTTGATCGCTGGCTGAGCCGCTAGGTCAGTCGATCCGCACATAGAGGTGCGCCATCGCTTTTTCGCCCCGTGCATTGCTGCGTTCAACCCGCACGATATAATCACCGGGCTGGCCGAACCGATGTTGCGTTACGGCAAATCCGTCTTTTGCGAGGGTTTTGACGTTGCCGTCCGATTGCACGGTTACAGGGGGTGAGCCATCGCCAAAATTCCACGTTTCAGTGCCGTCGGTTGTCCGAAACGTGCGCACTTTGAAAGTCACCGGATCACCGGCACGCACGCCGAGCGAAGGCGCATAAGCGGCTTGGATCGAGGGAGGCAATTGACTGGGTTGGGTCGGATCAACGATGTGCACCACCGCGAAATCGTAACCAATCGCGCCGTCCTCCCCGGTAACTTTCAGGATTTCGCTATAGACTCCGGGCTTCTCGTACCGCCGTTGCACCACCGCTCCCTTCGCCGCGGCCCCATCCGTCAGCGTCCAATCGTAGCGCGCGATCTTCCCCGCCGCGCTCCACGATTTACTGCCGTCGAGCGTCACGACTTCCCCTACTCCCGCAAAGCGGTGCGGTCGCGCCACCGCGATGACTCGCGGCTTATTCTGTCTGACGTAAGCCTCCCAGACAAAGGCATAGGCTTCCTGCGTTCCCCATTTTCCCGATGGCTGGCGGCTTTTAATCCCGAAATGCAAGTGCGACCAACCCCCGCTGCCGCCCTCCTTGCCCAAGACACCAATTTTCTGGCCCATTTTTATGACGGCTCCGGGCTGGATGGCCGAATCGATCGAGAACAAATGGCTGTAACGATAATACCATCCCCGATCATCGAGCACATAAACGACATCGTAGCGGGGGCGCGTGGGCGTATCCGCATAACCCGGGAGGGAGCTGGTTCCCGCCGACACGACCAAACCGTTGGTCGCCGCCACCACCTCCACCATTCCCTCGCAGCCGCCAAAATCGAGATCGTTGTGATAATAGATCTTCTTGTTGAGCGTTTGTTCGCCCCCGTCGACATGGGTGGGCTCGTTGGCCATTTGAGAACCGCTGGCGAACCAACGCTGCTTCAATGGATACGTGAAGGTGCCTTCGGCAATCAGAGGACCTGTTCCCGCCCAGAGACGCAGCCTGGCGTCCTTCAACAGTCCCCAGGCATCTTCGCCGCTGTTGGTATTATAGCCCCTTGTCACGGAGCAATCGATTCGAACCCCGCCCACTGCCACCGGCAAATTGTAGTTGCCCGACTTCAGTTCGACAGTCGAACCATTCACCTCCACCTTTACCCGCGCCTGACGAACGGCGCGCCGAATGGAATCAACCTCCTCGTTTACCTCAACGAGTTTGACGCGGGCCTTGGATCCATCCGACAAGCGGACCTCCTGAGTCTCGCCCACGGCGAAATCAGCGACGCGCACCAGCGGTTCGCGCGTGGGTGGCGCTGGAGCGGCAACCAAGCAGGACCCGAATCCGGAAAAACACAGCGCAACTGCGCATCGAGAAGCGAAGCGGAAAAGACGGTCGAACACGCGGGTTTGGAGGTTCATAATTTTGGGTCAGGGATTCAGTCGCTCTTCAAATTCGTGATGGCAAAGCGCATCTCCAGTCAGTTCGGTCCCACTTGAGTCACTCGACCTTTAATGCGCGACGCCATTTTTCCGCTCTTCACCGCATGACCATAAAGGGCGGTCGTGAACGCGACGTCCGTAACCTTGTATTCCAATTTATTGAACCGTCCGGCCAGATTCATTGTTTCGCGCTGAACCACCTGCCCTTCCATCGCCACCACATACCGGCGGTTCGGCTGAATGTCGCTGGAAATGACCCGTTGTCCCGCCGGGCGGGATGGATCGAAAGCATAGCGTGCGCCCGAGATTTGGACCAGACGATTGGTCACCTGACGTTCCGCCGGTACGCCGGTCAGTTGTTTCGTATCCGGCACGTTCGCGTTGAGAATCTCGACGAGATCCTTTCCGGTGAGTTCCGCCGTAACCAACAATTGGTCGAATGGCAGGCTGCACTGAACCAGATCCACGATATCGACCGTGCCGGCCGGAATACCCCGGCCGCGATCATGGACACGATTGTAAATCGCAATGTCGGCGCCCGTGGCCTCGCGCATCGCATCCGTGATCCAGTTCGCCAGACGCGCTTCCGTGCCTTGATTGTTGAGGGCCTCGGGCGCCAGGGCGACGGGGTGGACACGATAGGCGGTTAATCGGGAATTACTGCGCGGCTCAATTGAACTCTTCCAATTTCCGCCGGCGCCAGTCAACCGGAGTTGCTGCTGCTCGGATATCGGCCCGGAATAAACCACCGCGGCATTTACCGCCACGTGAAGGGGCCGGGTTAAATCGAAAACCTTCCCATCGGGGAAAAACGCCAGCGAAGCGACGTTTTCAAGTTCCAGTTCGGCGCGATTTTCCGTCTCCGCTCGCGCGCGCACCACGGCGACTTTGCCGGGTCG
The DNA here is from genome assembly GCA_041192325.1 of Verrucomicrobiota bacterium. GTDB lineage: Bacteria > Verrucomicrobiota > Verrucomicrobiia > Opitutales > Opitutaceae > ER46. The sequence goes on along the minus strand of JBEENF010000255.1, from coordinate 1,246 downwards.
CGTCAGCTTGTCCACGTCAGTCCAATACGCGCGTCCATGCAGCGGGGTGTCGATTTCGAAGACGTAATCGCGTGGATGGGCGACGCGCCGATGCTGAACCAGCCAGCCAACCACAGAGTCGATGCGGACCAACCCCGCTGGATGCTCCTCGTTTGGAATCAAGTCGCGCCGGACCTCCTGCCCCAGTTTGCGCATTCGCGCCACGCCTTCCTTCACCCCGCTCAGATAGAACCCGGCGTCCTTCGCCCCCTGTATCCACCAAAATGGCACATGGCGTCCATTGGCCGCCAGCCAAGGAAAACTGTAGGCAGCGGCCAGGGGCGCAGATGCCGCAAAAAGATCTGGATGGTGCAAGGCGAGGTAGGCGGCGCCGGTGCCTCCCATGGATTGACCGGTCAGATAGATCCGTTCGGGATCGACGCGGTAGCGTTTCTGCATGTCCGCGAGAACGCAGAACACGTCGTTTTCGCCGATGCCACGATATTCCGTGGTGCCCCGGCCGAGCGGGCAGACCATCAGGACGCTGTATTTTTCCGCGACGCGTTTCAGTTCGTGCGGAGGAATCCGTTTGTCTTCGAACAGCCCATTCTCGGTTCCGCCGGTGCCGTGCATCGCGATGACCAGCGGAAATGGCTGCTTACCGTCGTAGGCCGTCGGAACGTAGATGCGGTACGGCTGCTCCGTCCGGTCGATCTCCGAGAAATACGAATGCCGCAAATCCTGTCCCGGCGGGGGCGAGCTGGCCGCGGACTGGCCGAAAGCGCCAACAGCGCCGATGAGAGCAAGCAGAGCCAGAGCCGGATTTTTTTTCATCGTCGACAGCCGTATTACAGCGGCGGGGTTTTCTCCCGCTCACAAGAAAGACGCGCGCGTCACGCAAGGCGCGACGCGCGCCATCGCCCTATTAGAAACGCCCCTGAACCCCCATGCCGATCGTGGAATACAATTGCCGGGTGGTCGCGGTGCGGGTCTCGTAGCCCGTGTAGGTATCGTTCACGGGCGCTTTGGTGATATTGTCCCAATTGAGGTACACGTTGGTGCGATTGGTAAGCGTATACGTCACTTTTGCGCCCACGAAGGTCCGCGGCCGTTGATAGGTGATGGAGGCGGCGTTGGTGGAAACAGACACGAGGTATTGGTCCACCCAATTTGCCTGAGCGCTAAATCTGAAACGATTGAGCTGATAGCTAAGCGCGAGGTTACCCGTCTTCGGACGGAAACCAGCAACTTGGGTCGTCGCAACGGC
>JBEENF010000254.1:0-5834 GCA_041192325.1 Verrucomicrobiota bacterium | reverse complement strand
ATGCGCGAGGCGAATACCAGCGGCCAGTCCCGACATGCCGGCGCCAATGATCGCGACGTCGTAATGCGAGTGGGTATTCATCGACCAATCAGCGCGGAGCGGAGAAAACGAGGGATGGTCGGGAGTGCGGGGCGAATTAAGTTACCAAAGAAGGTATAAAAAAGCCGGGACGAGGCCCGGCTTTTCCCACACGATTCCAGATGTGGTGATCAGCCCTTGGCGGCCAAAGCATTAAACTTCGGCGTGAGGTAATCCGCCGAACTTGCCAAGGAAGCCAGTTGCACGTACTCCGCCTCGGGCACCTCGATGCCATGGCGTTTTCTCAATTCCATGACGATATCCAGGAAATCCATGCTATCGAGCTGGAGCTGATCGCGCAAGCGGACGTCCGATTTGACGTTGCTCAAGTCTTCATCCGGCGCGATGTCCGCGATGATATCGAGCACCACCTTCTTGCATTCGTCTTTGGTCATAGTCAGTGGCGGCGGAATTAGGCGACAAACCGCTTAACAATCAACGTGGAATTTATTCCGAGCATGCCGAACGAATTATTCAGGATGGTATCCACCTTCGCAACCGCTTTGGGCTGATTTAATACCAAGCCCGGCAGAGCGCACAGCGGATCGAGATTATCGACGTTGATCGAAGGATGGACGGTGAGGTCTTGGAATGACGGCAAATTGCCCGCGAGTTCAAGGGCTCCAGCGGCGCCCATCGCATGGCCAATGAAGCTCTTCGTATTGTTAATGTTCGTGTCGGGACAATCTTCGCCAAAAACTGCCCGGATCGCCTCGCACTCCTGAATGTCGCCGAGAGGCGTGGCCGTGGCGTGGGTGTTAACAATGTGGATGTCACGAGGCGTGTAGCTGGCCCGCTTTAGCGCGGAGCGAATACACTCCGCTTGGCGGATCGGGTTGGGTAGCACGTAATCGCTGGCGTCACTGTTGACGTGATAGCCGGCAATTTCTGCGTAAATTTTGGCTCCGCGAGCCTCGGCGTCTTCCAAGCGCTCGAGCGTGTAGAGACAGCCGCCCTCCGAAATCACAATGCCGTTACGGGCCAGATCGAAGGGGCGTGACGCCTTTTGGGGATCTTCGTGGGTCGCTAGTGCGTTTTGAGATTTGAAACCGGCAAAGATTCCGAAGGTGTGAATGCTTTCGCTGACCCCGCCACATATGGCGAAGTCCACTTCGCCCAAGCGCAACATCTGCGCGGCATGAATCAGTCCCATGTTTCCCGCGGCGCAGGCGGCGCCGATCGTGTAAGCCGGGCCGGTGACCCCCAAGTTTAACGACGCTTCGCCGGCCGGGTTGTTGGCGACAGTACGCGGATTGTGATAATGAGACCAGAACTTCGTGTCGTAATTGAACTTCGAGATGTTGTAGATTTCGTTCTCCGTCTCGACGTTGCCGTGTTCGGTGCAACCGATGTAAATCCCCACCCGGTCCTTTGCGGTTCCATCGAAATCGATCCCACTGTCGGCCAAGGCTTCGCGGGCGCAGTAGATCGAGATGCTTCCCGCCCGGGTTCCCACGCGGACTTCCTTTTTCTTTTGGTATTTCAATGGGTCATAGTGACAGACTCCAGCCAGCTGCAAACCCATGTAGCGGATTTCCTTCCGCTCGATTCCTGCAACTCCCGTGAGCAGATTTCGTCGGAATTCCGGAAGTGTGTTGCCATTGGGAGCGGTCAATCCGACTCCGGTGATAACGATGCGCGCGGGCTTCATTAAGTTGGATCGGAATCGCTAACCGTCTGCCGAACGAATGCAACCCCATGATCTTTTTGCGGCGAAAAGGAGCGGCCTTTCCCGTCGTCGCGGGTTGCGCCGTCGCGCATTAGCCCTAGGATGAACGCTTCATGAATGTCCTGGTCGTCGGAGGCGCTGGTTACATTGGAAGTCATTGCGTGCGGCAGCTGATCGCCGCCGGTCACCGCCCGGTGGTGCTCGACAATTTCGTGTATGGACATCGGGGCGCCGTCTCGTCTTCGATCACGCTGCACGAAGGCGATCTCGGCAACGAGGCTTTCGTGGCAGACGTCCTGCGCCGGGAAAAAATCGAAGTCGTGATGCACTTTGCGGCTTATTGCTATGTGGGCGAATCGGTCGTGGATCCCCTAAAGTACTACTTTAACAATTCCGTCGCCACGCTGCATCTGTTGCGCGCCATGCTGACGGTTGGGGTCAAAAAATTCGTTTTCTCCTCCACCTGCGCCACCTTTGGCATTCCTGCGGCGCTGCCGATCGATGAGAACCTCCCGCAGGCTCCCATTAACCCCTACGGCCAGACGAAACTCGACGTGGAACACGCCCTGAAAGCGCTAGCCCATGCTCACGGACTGGGTTTTGCGGCCTTTCGTTATTTCAATGCCGCGGGCGCAGCGGAGGACGGAGACATTGGCGAGGACCACCATCCCGAAACTCATCTTATTCCCGTGGCGATCGATGTGGCGACGGGCAAACGACCTCACCTTGAGCTTTTCGGTTCAGACTACCCAACGCCGGACGGCACATGTCTTCGTGATTACGTGCATGTCGACGACCTCGCGCGCGCGCACATCGCGGTCTTTGACCGGCTGGCCACACCCGGAGCACAGTTGTTCTACAATCTCGGCACCGGCTCGCCCACTTCCAATCTGGCCGTCATTCGCGCGGTGGAGAAAGTTACCGGTCTAAAGGTGAAGGTGGTCGAAAGTCCTCGTCGGGCCGGCGATCCGCCGGCGCTTTACGCCGATTCGGCAAAAGCGATGCGCGAACTTGGGTGGAAAGTGAAGTTTCCGGAAATAGAGGCGATCGTGGCAACCGCCTGGAAATGGCATTCGAGCCATCCCAACGGATACGGGGATCGCTGACGGATCGCGATCGCCAGGTCGTCTCACGGGTGGTTGCGCTGGAGATTCGGGTTCAGCTCAAGTCACGAATGCTGCCGAACTCCGGGTCAAACAGCCGCTGATAGGTGCGCACGATCATCCCGTCCGTGAGGCCCGACAACCAGTCGCAGATCCGGCGCGCTTTCTCGTCAGGGGTTTTGGCGGCGTGCACCAAACGGCCGACTTGGGGCGGAAGAATGTTGATGGCCCGCGAGCTTGGCTCGACGTAGTTTCGCCAACAGGACTCCCAGAGCTGAAACAGGACGCGGCGAGCTTTGTGCTCCATCTGCTGCAGCTGCGGACTTTCGAAGATGATATCGTTTGCCATCTTCTTGTAGAAAACGGCCTCTCGCTCCGCAGCGGGAGCAACGACGAGTTCGAAACGATAGCGATTGGTGCGCTTCGCCATGAAATTATCCCGTTCCCGCAAGCGACAGGCGGTGATAAATTCGCCCACTTTCTGCGCGAATGCAGCTTCCAGTCGATCACCGCGAATGGCGGCCAGAAGCCGGTCGAGCCAAAGCTGGCGCTCTGCATCGACCGCTTCTCCGGCCGCCCACGCTTCAATTCGCTCCAAGCTCAGAAAGCCCGCTTTTACGCCGTCGACCACATCGTTCAGTGAGTACGCAGCATCGTCCGCCCAGTCCATGATCTGACACTCCACACTTTTGAAGGAGTTGAGTCTTTCCTCGACGTGCAAATTGGCGGGGATGGTCGCCCCTCCAAAGACGAAAGCCCGGTGCTGTTCCTGCGGATTGTACAGAAAGTGGCTGGTGGGGGGCGTGGAAAATTCTCGAAATAGTTTTTTGTATTTCAACACCCCGTCCAAAAGCGCGCGCGTGGGCGCCATGCCGTGAACTCCCGACTCGTTTTGATAAAGGGTTTCCGTCAGGAGGTGCAGGGTCTGCGCGTTGCCCTCAAACCCACCCCAATTGAGCATCAATTCCTGCAGAGTTCTCTCGCCCGAATGGCCAAACGGCGGATGACCCAAATCGTGAGCCAGACACACCGCCTCCACCAGATCGTGATCGATGTAAAACGAGTCACGAAGCGGAGCGCCGCGGGAGCGCAGGTAGACGCAGATCGATCGCCCGATTTGAGCGACTTCCATCGAATGAGTGAGCCGGGTGCGGTAAAAATCATACTCGCCGGAGAGAAACACCTGGGTCTTCGACTGAAGCTTCCGAAAGGCCTGCGCATGAATGATGCGATCCCGGTCCATTTGAAACAGAGTACGGTAATCCCGCGCGCGTTCGCCGCCCAGTGTTTCGCTGTCGAACGCGTTATAGAACCGGTTGGTCATACATTTGCGAGCGACACGAACCGCTCATCCGGCATGAGGCAATCTCGCATAATGCCGGTGCAAGACCCCTAAGGGTCGCGTCAGAAAAATCCCCACAAGATGGTTTGCCACGCGATTTGGTTCCTTCCACTAAGTTGTCACCCCGTTCCGCGATGTCCCATGCCACTTTTTCGACTCCTTTCGGCACGTGCGCAATTGCATGGAATGACGTGGGGCTTACCCGCTTCTTGTTGCCCGATCCGGATCGTCGCGCCAGCAGTGGCGCCGAAGCGGAACCGGCGCCGTGGGTCTCCGAAATAATCGATCGCGTTAAACGACATTTGGGAGGCGATCTGCAGGATTTTGCCGACTGTCGCTACGACTTTGGACGCACCCCACCGTTTCACCAAGCCGTGCTCCGCGCGACGCTGGCCATCAAGTCTGGCCAAACTACCACCTATGGAGAGATTGCCGCTAGGATTGGTCATCCGCCTGGTGCAAGCCGAGCAGTCGGATCAGCCCTGGGAGCCAATCCCTGGCCGTTGTTGATTCCGTGTCATCGGGTTACCGCCGCCGCGGGCAAAATGACGGGATTTTCGGGCCCAGGCGGGATTGCCACCAAGATTAGACTTCTCGCGCTGGAAGGCGCCCAGCTTTTCGCGGAGGGATAACTCGCGGTCCACTCGACAGCCATGTGCGGGGGTATAGTTTGCGCGCATGGCAAAAATGCGCGCGATCGCAAAACTCCGGCCAGGCCGCGGACTCGATTTAACCGAAGTTCCGATCCCCACGCCGGGCGTCAACGATGTCCTGATCAAGGTGCGCAAGACGTCGATTTGCGGAACGGACGTGCACATTTACAACTGGGACGCGTGGGCGGAAAAAACGATCAAGCCGCCGATGGTGATCGGGCACGAGTTCGTCGGCGTCATCGCGGAAGTTGGCACAAACGTCCAGGGTTTCACTCCAGGCGACCTCGTCGATGGCGAAGGTCACATCGTATGTGGCCGGTGCCGCAACTGTCTCGCGGGCCGCAGGCACCTTTGCAAAAACACCCGAGGCGTGGGCGTGAACCGCGACGGAGCCTTTGCGGAATATTTATGCCTGCCGGCGAGCAACGCGGTGCATGTCGATCCGGCGATTTCGCTGGATGTGTTGTCGTGTTTCGATCCCCTCGGAAACGCCGTCCACACTGCGCTGCAATACGATCTCGTCGGGGAGGACGTGCTGATCACGGGTGCTGGTCCCATCGGTTGCATGGCAACCGCCATTGCCAAACAAGCCGGCGCGCGAAAAGTCGTTGTTACCGATGTGAATCCCGAGCGCTTGGCGCTCGCAAAACGCATGGGGGCCACCCGGGTGGTGGATGTGTCGAAGGAGACCCTGCAAGATGTGCAGCGTGAACTCGGCATGAAAGAGGGGTTCGATGTCGGCCTTGAGATGTCGGGCAACGCAAACGCCCTTCGTGACATGATTGATAATATGTTTCACGGCGGGCGGATCGCCCTCTTGGGAATCATGCCGGACAAAGCGGCCGTCGATTGGAATAAAGTGGTTTTCAACATGCTGACGATCCGAGGCGTATATGGCCGAGAAATGTACGAAACGTGGTACAAAATGACCGCTTTGATTCAGAGCGGACTCGATATCACACCGGTGATCACGCACCGCCTGCGCTACA
>JBEENF010000253.1:0-5857 GCA_041192325.1 Verrucomicrobiota bacterium | reverse complement strand
GTCGGGGTAAATCACCTGCGCGCACATGCCTGGTCGACATTTATCGCCACCCATCGCGACTCTCCGACCGATTTTGAAATGCGTCTCCAGGGTTTGCTACCACACTTGGGCCTCATTGTGTCCGGCGGAAACACGCTGCTATTTTCACTGGGCGCCGATCGTCGGCTACGGCTCATCTCGTCGACCCGTGACGACGCCGCGGGCGAGGCGCTCGACAAAGGCGCAAAACTTTTGGGTCTGGGGTATCCAGGCGGGCCGGCGATCGAAGCCCTCGCGCACGGGGGAAAATCTGACGCATACGATTTTCCCCGAGGAATCGAACGGCGGATCGATTTGGATTTCAGCTTCTCCGGCCTGAAGACCAGCCTGCGCTATCGCCTCGAGAAAATGACACCTGAGGAGGCGCAACTGAAAATGGCGGACCTGTGCGCCAGTTATCAACAAGCTGTAATCGATGCGCTTCGACGAAAAACATTCGCCGCGCTGGAGCGAAGTGAAATTCCGTTTCGAAGCATCGGACTTTCCGGCGGTGTCGCCAATAATCGCGCGTTGCGCGCAGCGTTTGAATCCGCTTCGCGTCGCGCGGGAGTCCCCTTCCTCGCCGCCGAGTTAAAGCACACCGGGGACAATGCGGGCATGGTCGCGTTTAACGCTTGGAATGAGGCGATCGCAACGGGCGACGGCGGCATGGCCTTGCAGATTGATCCCAGTGCGGCTCTCGCCTGAATTTCGCTCCAAAAAATAAAAAAGCCCGCCTGAAGTCGGCGGGCTTGTCGGGCGTGGACGACGCTGTCTACGCGGTCGCAACCGGGACCAGCAGGTCGTCAATGGAATCGCTTTCCACTCCGACATCGGCAAATAACCAAGAGGACAGGTATCGTTCGCTACTCGACGGAATGATGGCGACAATTTGCTTCCCCTTGTTTTCCGGTCGCTTTGCCAGCTCGAGGGCCGCCCACACGGCCGCTCCGGAGGAGATTCCCACCGGGATCCCGTCGAGATGATTGACCTGCTTGCTGATAGGCGCCGAGTCCGCCTCCTTCACGCGGATTACCTCGTCGTAGATCTTGGTGTTCAGGATCGCAGGAATGAAACCCGCGCCAAGCCCCTGCAGCTTATGCGGACCTGGCTGCCCTCCGGACAGCACAGGAGAACCATCCGGCTCAATTGCGATCATCTTGAGCGAAGGTTTGCGTGCCTTCAGCACCTCTCCGATGCCCGTGATCGTGCCACCGGTTCCAATTCCGGACACGACAATATCAACTTTCCCGTCGGTATCACGCCAGATTTCCTCAGCGGTGGTCTTGCGATGGATCGCCGGGTTCGCTGGGTTGGAAAATTGCTGAAGGATGAGACTGTTGGGGATTTTCGCCGCGAGCTCTTCGGCCTTCGCGATCGCGCCCTTCATGCCTTTGGCGCCTTCGGTAAGAACCAATCGCGCTCCCAGGATCTTAAGAATTTTGCGCCGCTCCATCGTCATGGTCTCGGGCATCGTGAGGATCAGTTTCAAACCTTTTGCGGCCGCGACGAAGGCGAGCGCAATGCCGGTGTTCCCACTTGTCGGCTCGATGAGTACGGTCTTTGCATTGATTTTTCCGCTCTTCAGCGCCTCGTCAATCATCGCAAAGCCAATGCGGTCTTTGACGCTGGAAAGCGGATTAAAGAACTCGAGTTTCAATAGAATTTCGGCCTGCGCGTTGTGGGCAGCTGCGGTGCGATTAAGGCGCACGAGCGGGGTATTTCCGATGGTTTCAGTGATGTCGTTGTATATCTTGGCCATGATAATCAGTGGTTAATTGCGAGATCTGGATGAAAGCAGGGTCGAAGAAGGTGATGCGTCTTCGGCAAGGTTCCGAGCGTCAAATCACCAAATCGCCTGAGTTGTAAATGGCAGTCGAACCGAAAAAAGCGGCGCATCTAACTTAAAGGCGCAGACGCATGCCATCGAACGCCGGGGCGACTCCAGTCGAAAGAGTCGCCGCCAGTTCGGCGTGGTCATTGAGATGAGTGAGATGGGTGATCCAAGTTCCGCGCGCCCCGATTTCTTCCGCTACCGCCTGCGCTTCGTCTATCGTCATATGGGTCGGGTGAGGCTGCTCACGCAGACCATCCAGCACCACGGCGTCCGCTCCACGGGCCAGAGCGACCGCCGCAGGGGGCACGGTCTTGCAATCAGTGTAATACACAAACTTACGGCCGCTGCTGCGTTCGATGAAAATCAACCCCAAGGTGTTCAATGCTCCATGTGGCAGCAACGTCGATTCGATCGACCCTTCCGGCAGGTCAATAAAGCGGGGCATCGACGCTAGTCTGAAAGCTGCATATCCTTTCGCAATCGCTCGTTCGGCCACTGCATAAGGGTACATGGCCTGCACCCTGCCCAAGCCTTCCGCGGTTGAGTAAACCGTAAGAGCCTCACCGCCGATAAGATCGCAATAGCGCCGCAGATCATCCATTCCCGCAATGTGATCCGCGTGGCCGTGGGTCAGAATGAACAGATCCACTCGCTCGATCTTCTCCCGTATGCATTGCAGACGAAACTCCGGAGCGGCGTCGATCTGCACGTGCAATCCGTCCATGACCACGTGAACCGAAGCGCGGGTGCGATGATTGCGGTGGTCGGAAGAAACACACACGCGGCAGTTGCAGTTAATCATTGGCACGCCCTGGGAAGTGCCACTGCCCAGAAAAATAACTTCCATGAGGGTAAACTACCCCGTCAACGCTGCGGCATGGCGAGCGCAAATCGGGGTCGTTTCGCGGAAGAATCCGCGTGCGAATGCTTGGGCTTTCCTCCTAATGTGCGATCGTATGCGTCTCATTCCCCTCGAAATTCTGGGCATTAACCTGGACGTTCCCTTCGTTCCGCCGCGCACCAGGAAAAGCGCCAACTTGGACGCTTTCGCCACGTGGCTCTGTGACAATGAGACGGGAATCGGGCTACGGCCCGACCAAGTCCGGCTAAAAACGTGGGATGATTTGTTCGGCTATGAACTCGTGGCGCAGTTCTTCGGCGACAACGGCTTGATCACCCACACGGGGGATCGGATAAAGCTTTCGATCCGCAACGCGCGGACGGCGGCGGATTGGGAGGTGGTGAGACGCGTGCTCGTGCGGTTCTACACCCACATGGCGCTGCCGCCAAAATCGTTGACGACGTTTTCGGCTCATGCGCATTCAACCTTTTCTTCGGCTGAGCAACTCGATCTGTATTTTGGTCAATTTTCCCAGCCCCAGATGTCGTCCCGGCCCGCGGTATTTAGTTATGTGAAAATAGCCGACTGGGAATCCGACATTCGAGTTCTGATCGAGAAATCCAATGCCTTTCCAAACGCGCTGTTTATCGCGTGGGACACGCAGTTCGCGCACGCCCAGGATTGGGAATCATTCATCGGTTCGCTGCCAACGATGATGGAAAACTCAGCCCACCTCTTTGATCTGGCCATCGCGCCCATGAGCTGAGGCAAAAAAAGCGCGCCGCAGATTGCGGCGCGCTTTTTAAAACGAGCGGAATATTCCGCGCGGAACTTAGTAATCCATGCCGCCGCCCGGAGGATGACCGTGACCGCCGCCGGCCGGTTCCTTCTTCTCGGGAATCTCGGTGATCATGCACTCGGTGGTCAGCAAGAGACCAGCGATCGAAGCTGCGTTCTGCAGCGCCGTGCGGGTGACCTTGGTCGGATCCACGACGCCGGCCTTGACCAAATCCTCGTACTTGTCGGTGGCGACGTTGTAGCCGAAGTTGCCTTTGCCAGCGAGAACCTCGCCGACGACAACCGCGCCTTCAACCCCGGCATTCGAACAGAGCATGCGGATCGGATGTTCGATGGCGCGACGAACGATCTGCGAACCGATCTTTTCGTCACCTTCGAGCTGCAGGCTATCAATCGCCTTGGCCGTGCGCAACAAGGCGACACCACCGCCGGCAACGATACCCTCTTCCACCGCCGCGCGGGTCGCATGGAGAGCATCCTCAACGCGGGCCTTCTTTTCCTTCATTTCGACTTCCGTCGAGGCTCCGACATTGATGACCGCAACCCCGCCGGCGAGTTTCGCGAGACGCTCCTGGAGCTTCTCACGATCGTAATCCGAAGTCGTCTCGTCGATCTGGCGGCGAATCTGCTTCACCCGACCCTGGATCTCCGAGGACTTGCCTGAACCTTCGACGATGGTCGTATTCTCCTTGTCCACCACGATGCGCTTTGCGCGACCAAGGTCGGCAATCGTGAGGTTCTCCAGCTTGATGCCCAAGTCCTCCGTGATGCAACGACCGCCGGTGAGCACCGCGATGTCTTCCAGCATCGCCTTGCGGCGATCACCGAAGCCAGGAGCCTTTACGGCGCATACATTGATCGTGCCGCGAATCTTGTTCACCACGAGTGCCGCGAGGGCTTCGCCTTCGACTTCCTCTGCGATGACCAAAAGGGGCTTGCCACCCTTGGCGACGGTTTGAAGCAGGGGCAAAAATTCCTGCAAATTGGAGATCTTCTTCTCATGGATCAGCACGTAGGCGTCTTCGAGAACGGCCTCCTGAGCCTCCATGTTTGTCGCGAAATAAGGAGACAGATATCCCTTGTCGAACTGCATGCCTTCGACGACATCGAGGGTGGTCTCGATCGACTTCGCTTCCTCGACCGTGATCGTTCCATCCTTGCCGACCTTGTCCATCGCGTCGGCAATGATGTCGCCAATGGTCTCGTCCCAGTTTGCAGAGACGGTGGCAACCTGGCGAATTTCTTCCCGGTCCGAAACCTTCTTGGAAACGCGCGCGAGTTCGTTCACCGCGGCCTCGACGGCCTTATCAATACCGCGTTTCAAAAAGATCGGATTGGATCCGGCGGTGACGTTCTTCAAGCCCTCGCGATAGATGCCCTCCGCCAGAACGGTGGCGGTGGTGGTGCCGTCGCCGGCCGCGTCGGAAGTCTTGGAGGCGACTTCCTTCACCATTTGCGCACCCATATTCTCGTAAGGATCGGGCAACTCGACTTCCTTGGCGACCGTCACGCCGTCCTTGGTGACGGTTGGTGAGCCGAATTTTTTGTCGATGACGACGTTGCGGCCCTTGGGCCCGAGGGTGACCTTCACCGCGCGCGAAAGGAGCTCGACGCCACGGAGAATCTTTTGACGAGCGGTCTCGTCGAACAGCAGTTGTTTAGCAGCCATGTGGATTAATTAGTAATTGGTAATTGTTGAGGGAGAACGGCGCGCTCAGGCGATGACGCCCAAAATGTCATCTTCGCGAACCAGGGTGTACTTCTTATCTTCGAGCTTAACTTCGGTCCCGCCGTATTTGCTGATCAACACGCGATCGCCGACTTTGACTTCGAACGGCGTGACTTTGCCGTCCTCGTTTTTCTTGCCGGTGCCAAGGGCAATAACCTTGGCCTCCTGGGGCTTTTCTTTGGCGCTGTCCGGGATAATAATACCTCCGCGAACCTGCTCTTTTTCTTCGATGTGTTCGACGAGAACACGATCACCGATGGGCTTGATTTTAACGTTAGCCATAATGGATGGATTTGGGTTGAAGGGTGGAATGTTGTTTAACTACTGGGCAAAGCGCGCCTCCCGCAAAAACGCCGGAAGCGCGCAAAAGAGTTCTATACCTTATTTTTTCTTTTCTTCGTCTACAACCTCGAAATCCGCGTCGACGACGTCGGCTTTTTTCTCGGTCTTTTTCGACGGTGGTTCTTCTTTCGAAGGGCCGGCGTTGGTGGCTTCACCATCAGCAGCAGGCTGTCCCGCCTTTTGTGCGGCAGCGTAAAGCTCTCCCCCCACTGCGCTAAGCTTCTCCATGGCGGATTTCATCCGGGCGGAGTCATTCGATTCGAGTTCCTTCTTGGCATCGATGAGCGCCGAA
>JBEENF010000252.1:0-5860 GCA_041192325.1 Verrucomicrobiota bacterium | reverse complement strand
CGAGATTCTTCGTGATGGGCAGCGTGTAGTCCAAGTTGATATCGGGATAAAACTTGTAGGTGCGACGGCCATCGGGAGCGGGAGTTTTCTGCAGCGAAAAGCGCTGCTGATTGGACGAAATTCCGGCGCGGTATTTGAGCTCGGCGGTGCTGCGCTCGAAGGCGCTCTTGCTGACGAGATTGATCGAGCCGGACATCGTGTCGGCCGCCGAGGAAGGCAGGGGAACCTTGGTGACTTCGACGCGGGAGAAGCTGTTAACGCCGACACGGGACGGGGTGAAGTCGCGTTCGCCACCGGCATTCGCTCCGGCGAGTTGCACGCCGTCGACCGCGACGATCGAGAAATTGCTGGGGAAGCCGCGGATCAAGACGCCTTCGGTTTCGAGCGCGCCATAAGCGGCGGAAACGCCGGGCAGGAAACGCAGGAAATCGCCCATGCTGCCGCCGAGTGGATCGCCCATCGTATCCGTGGAGATCACGTTCTTGATGTTCGGGGAGAACCGTTGCTCGTTGATCGCAATCGCCTCGATGTCCGTTTCGCGCGTCGAGGCTACGACGTAAGAGCTCAGTTTTACGATCTCAGCACGGGTGGCGTTGGTCAGGGAAACGTCTTGTTCGACGAGTTGATTGGGGGTGATCGTGACCGCCACCTTTTGCTCATCGAGGCCGGTGTAGAAAATTTCCAGCACGGAGGAACCGGTCGGAACACCGGCGAGTCGGTAACTTCCGGATTGGTCGGTGAACGTGAGCAGGGACGTGCCCTGAACAGTGACCCGCGCTTTGTTTAGATACTGGCCGGTGACGGCGTTTTTGACTCGTCCGCTGACGCTGCCGGTGGATTGGGCGGCCCGCGAAGGGTTGTCACTTGCGGCACGGGTGAAGGGTCCTGCTGCGAGCGAAAGCGCGAGCCAGCTGAACACGAGGGCAATGTGTTTTTTTGCTTTCAAGGTAGAGAAATTGAAAATTACGGCTTAGGCAGCGGTGATACGGCGCCCGGTAGGGTGCTGAAAGTAGGACAAAAGGCGCTGACGACTAGGCCGGGCCAGAGGTGCTGGTGGAGTAGTAATGCTCAAGGGGGGAGTCACCGGCGGATGCAACAACCGCAATGGCAAAGTTATTGAGGAGGGCGCGTTATGGGCTGACAAGCGTTGATGTGCGCTCGATTGCATCTTGCGGAACGCATGCGGACGAGACCGCAGCACGGAAGACGCTGCGCTCGCGTTACGCTGCGTCTCCGAATGGCCGATTCACGCGCCTGGCAGGGCGCAAGTCGCGCGGTTCAGGATGAGCGCGTGGCAACGGCGGACCCGATTGCCCCGACCATTTGCCGCTGCCGTTCACTCACGCCGGCCATGATTGCTTTTACCTTCGCGCGGGCCTGCGGAAGGTTTTGGTGAATCCAGCCCAATTTCTCCCAAAGGATTTCACCGGTGGTTTCTCCGACTTCGAAGAGCCAGTCGCCCGCGCCGATATCCCTAAACATCTGTGCCTTAACCGTATCGGTGGGATTGCGGACGTGCAGCGCGGGCGTTCCATTCGCGAGCGCGATGATGGGGGAATGACAATCGGCGCTGACCACCGCCGCCGCGCGCGCGAAGATTGAGGCCGCCTCGTTGGGCAGCCAGAACTCATCGCGCCACACGACCTGGCGTTTGACGTCATCCGGCAGCGGTTCGACCAAGTGGAGGCGCGCAGTTTCGATCTGGTAGGTCATCTCCGGGCACGCCGCGACCTTGCCGCCGGTTTCACGAACCCAGCGCACGATCATTTCGCGCATGGCCTGATGGTCCTGATCCGCCCAACGTGCATTAAGGGCGTCGATCTCGTGATCGCCCGGGCTACGCGGAAGATTTTTAATCCGGTAATAGGGCGTATAGCGCAAACGCGGGATGACGCAAAGGTAGCGGTCGGATTCGAGGGCGTGGCGCTTGAGCCATGCCTCGGCGCGCCGGTCGTCCCTGACGGCGATTGCGAAAGCGCCCTCCGGGCCGAACTCAAGCTTCGCCGGCCCGATTTTCTGGGCGCGCAAATACCCCAGCGAGATCGTATCGCGGCAAAAGATGAACGAGGCTTTCGCGTAGAGCGCCGGATCTCCCCAGCGTTTCGCGAAGTCCCCGGCAGGCAGGCGCTCAATATCCTGCTTCAACTGATTCACCGTGCCCCCGTCGGGCCGTTGAGCGCGGTTGGAAACCGGATCGAATGCTGTGCCAAACAAACCGAACGGCCGATCGGTTCGCGCCCAAGCTTCGTAATGTTCGCGGCCCTTGCCGGGACACACGAAAAAGTCCGCGTCCTTCCACGCTTTCGCCAACTCGGCGGTGGAGGCGTTTCCTTTCCCATCGATCGCGCCTTCCACGATTCGCAAGCGGGGAAAGGTGGCGAGCAGGAGTTTACGCTCAGTTTCGTGCAGCGACCACGGCCAAAGCGTGACCTCGGGTTCGGCGAGGTGAAGAGAGAGGAGTCGGAGCGTTCCGGGCACGCGTCCGCTGTCGCCGATGTTTTCGTACTGCAGTGACTCCCTCAGGAGGATGCGCGGCCGTTTGCCGACCGCGGCGGGAATTGCGGCGGTAAGGGAGGCAGCCGTGCCCAGCACCGGGAGCGATCCGATAAAATCCCTTCGATCCACGGTGGTGAGTTTTATTCTTCGATTACACGATCGCGACAGCGCGTGCTACTTGATCTGCAAGAGCTCCGAAGAACTCCAAGCGTCACTGTGTCCGACCGTTGCCGCGCGGACGGCCTTCACGGTGGCGGGCGCGACCGGTCCGGCTGTGTGGCCCCAAGCCCGGCGCACGTACGTCAGAACGGACGCGACCTGGTCATCATCGAAAATTTTAAACGCAGGCATGTCCCCCGTGTGCATGCGACCGGCCACGGTGATAGGGCCGCGCACGCCATTCAGCACGATCCGAATCGTGCGCTCGGGAATGCCGAGCACCCATTCGGAATCGAGCAGCGGTGGGGCGAGCCCATCGAGTCCCCGGCCGTCGACTTGGTGGCAGGTGGCGCAAACGGTCGTGAAAAGCGTCTTGCCCGCCTCGAATCGAGCCTGCTCATCCGCGGTCAAAGGCTTCACGATTGCGGCTACATCCACGCCGGTTTTTCCCGGCCAGAGCACAATTGAGTTCAGTTTGGCGAGCCGCGCTTTTTGAGCGCCATCCTTTTCGAGTTCAGCCCAACCGCTGGGCGGTTGCGTGAACTGCAAGGGACGACGCGTGGTGGCGGCGGCGAGCACGAAGCCGTCGAGCAATACCTGACCGCGCTTGCCAGCGCCGGGGGCCGCGGCCAGTGCCACGACGCGCTCGATTGCCGGCAGCTGACGCGAAGTAAAGATGGCGCGGGAAAGGCTGGAAAGAATCCGCCCCACCTCCGCGTTATCGGCGGCCCAAGCCGGGCTTGCCGCCAGTTTTTCCAGCAAGGGGAGTTCGCGATTCGCCAGCCCGCTGAGGAACGCGTCGCGCAGAAAGGTGTTGTTCGGGTGGGTGCGCACCAGTCCGGCCACGATGAAATCGATCGCCGTATCCGCCGCCTCGCCCAATGAAAGCACGGCCTGAAGTTGCACTTCGGGTATGGGCCATTCGGCCGCGGTGAGCATGCGTTCGGTAAACTGCGATTTGCCCGGGCCCTTCAAATAACGCTCGCCGAGTCGCAGGCCAGCCGTCCGTACCAGTGGGCTGGTGTGATCAATCGCGGCAAAAACGGTCGCGGGATCAAGCGCGTTCATGCCGTCCAGGGTCCACAGTGCGTGCACGCGGCCCATGGCCTGGCGGCTGTTGAGCGCGAGTTCGCGAATCGCCGGGATCACCGAGGCGTCCTGCCGCTCCACGAGGATCCTCTGCGCGGTTTCCCGCCACCAGGAGTTCGCGTGCGCCAGCCGTTCCACCCATTGCGCGGTGGTCAGGGGAGCGATCTGCGTGGCCCGCGGGGTGGGCCGGTCCGCCGGCACGACGCGGTAAATGCGGCCGTAATGCAGTCCTTTATCCAGGTTTCGCTGTTCGATCTGATTGCGCAGATAACTCGTGAGGGAAATGCGGTGCTGCAAAATGCCCCGGTAAAGATCGATTACATAGAGCGCGCCATCGGGACCGGTTGAAAATCCAACCGGGCGAAAACGCTCGTCCGTGGAGGCGAGGAACTCCGACTTGTCGTAGGCATTGCGACCTTGGAGCGTGCCGTTTTCTGCCTTCAGGATCGAGCGGCGGACGAAATGCGCGGAGGGTTCCGCGGCGAAGGCGTTGCCGTAGTATTCCGGGAAGAGATCGCCGCGGTAGATATAGGTCGAGTTGGCGGCGGTGAACTCCTTCAGTTTGCCGTCGCGCAACATTTCCGGACGGTAACCGCGGTTGATGCCGGGCGTAACGCGGGCGGGCCAGACCAACTGGTTTTCGGCGGCGTTGACATTCGTGCCGCCCAGTCGCGACAGGTTGGGGTTTCGCTGCAGGTAGTCGGCATGAATGATGTCAACGCGGAGATAGTCGCTGTTGGAGCAGTAATAGAGATGGCCAAAATCGTCCTGGCTGAGTCCCCACTGGCCACGAAACAACGACGGCCCCGTCTCCCAATTGCCCTTCACGAAGCGGAATTTCTTGTTGTAGGCCGTACTGTAAATCCAGTTGTCGAAGGCCCAGGTAAGGTTGTTGGGTGCGCGCTCGGGATTCGCCAGATGTGGGCGTTTCGGGTCGGTCATGACCCCGTAGTCCGTCGCCACCGGGATTTTCTGGTCAGCCTTCCCGTCGCCATCGGTGTCGCGCCAGAAGTTCAGTTCGGGCGGCGCACCGATGAGAGCGCCGTCGCCAACGAGCGTGATCGCGCGGGGCAGGATGAGATTGTCAACGAATACCGTGGATTCGTCGTAACGACCGTCGCCATCACGGTCGCGGAGTATGACCACGCGGCCCACCGGGTGATCTTCACCGCTGCCGTCGAGATCCGGCATGTAGCCGCGCATTTCGACGACCCACATTCTCCCATCGGTCCCGAAGGCGATGGCCACTGGTTCCTGCACGAGCGGATCGGCGGCGGCGATCTCGAGTTTGAAACCAGGCTGCAATTGGAAGGTCTTCAGCGCCTCTTCGGGCTTGAGGACGGGCGCGGGCGGCACCAGTTCAGCGGGCACCAGCGACTTCTGAATCTCGCCCTTCTTATCCTGTTCATCGCCGATCTGCCCGAAAACGGCGGGCAGGGCGCAAACCGTGAGGAGCGCAAGGCGGCGAAGCATGGGAAGTTTTTTCATGGAGAAGCGGATCATGCGAAAAAGAAAGAAAGCGTGACAGAGCGGGGAGGTCTACTGTTCTTCACGGGCGACGCCGTTGTTCCAGATGTGGTAGAGTTCCTCGGTGGACGGGATTTCTTTCTGCCGCACCACGCGAAAACCAATCCACGGAGCACTGGTGTGATACCAGATGCTCTTGGGCAGTTGTGGGTCCTGGTCCTTCCAATCGGGATGCGACGGCAGGCGGGCCGCGCTGCGCAAACGATCGGCGCTGTCCTCCCAAGTGCCGCCGCGGGCGACATGAGGATAGGGTGTCGTTGACCGCACCCACGTGGCGGGCGCCGGGTCGCCCTTCAACTGCGCATAGGCATTTGGCAGATATTGATCCAGCGTCCACTCGGCGACGTTGCCGTGCATATCGTGGAGGCCCCACGGGTTCGGCTTGCGCCCGCCAACCGCCGCGTATTTTTCCGCGTCAAACTCCGCGTACTCCTTCAACGCCGCGGGATCGTCTCCGAATGAGTAAGCCGTGGTCGTGCCCGCTCGTGCAGCGTATTCCCACTCGGCTTCAGTCGGTAGCCGGTAGAAGTGACCCGTCTTCGCGCTCAGCCATTCGCAGTATTTGTTGGCCGCGTGATGCGTCATGCTG
>JBEENF010000251.1:0-5892 GCA_041192325.1 Verrucomicrobiota bacterium | reverse complement strand
GGTTTCCCGCCAATACGCGCTGCGCAGCCGGGCCATCGTGGCATCTTCCTTGATGCCGCCCGCTTCCTTCGTGAGCAAGGCGGGATCAGCGCCGCTGAACAACTCCTGCCAGCGCAAGCCGTCCACGGTGATCAGAAAAACGTGTTCTGTTTTGGGAGCGGCGGTCGCCGCGGATGCCGCCCAGGGCAAAAAGGCAAAGCAGATTGCTCCCACCAGACGAAGGCGGCGGATCGGGGAAGGCGCTTTCATGACCCGGGTGAAGGGAGGTTACAACCGCGTGAGCGCCGCCGGATAACTGCTCGCCGCTTCCTCGGGGCTGGTGGCGGTGCACTGCAGATCGTGCAACAATCCGTCCGTGAGCCCGTAAATCCAGCCGTGGATCGCCAGATGCTGGCCGCGCAACCACGCATCGCGGACAATGGAAGTGCGGCAGACGTTGGCCACCTGTTCGATCACATTGAGTTCGCAAAGCCGGTCGCAACGCGCCGTGCCTCCCGGAACGCATTCCAGCCGGCGCTCGTGTTTGTACCGCACATCCTGCACGTGCTGGAGCCAGTTGTCAGCGAGGCCAATCCGATCGCGGTGCAAGGCGGCGTTCACGCCGCTACAGCCGTAATGCCCGCAGACAATGATGTGCTTCACTTTCAACAGCTCGACCGCGAACTGCATCACGGAAAGGCAGTTGAGGTCGGTGTGCACGACGACGTTAGCCACATTGCGGTGGACGAAGAGTTCACCGGGGAGAAGTCCGACGATTTCGTTGGCGGGCACCCGACTGTCCGCGCAACCGATCCAGAGGTAATTCGGTGACTGCTGGCGCGAGAGCTTGGAGAAGAACTCACTGTCCCTTTGCCGCAGATTGTCGGCCCAAGTTCGGTTGTTGGCAAAGAGGTGGCTGAGTTCGGACATGGAGGGAATGGCGGCGGGAGCATTGTGGCTAAAGTGGGCCGGTCAAACGCAACCTCCGACCCAGCGGGCTTCAGCCCGCTTGCCGCCCGGACGATTCACCTTCAGTTTGGCCGCATGAAAATACGCGCGTTGCCGGGATTCTTGCTGGGGCTCCTGCTCGCGTCCGGGGCGCCGGCCGCCGCCCCCGCGCTGTCGGGCGCGAAAGGAGCCGCCGAAAAAGAAATCAAAAAGGAGGAGCCCGCCACGATCGAGGGGCAGTCGATTCCGCGCGGGGATCGGTTCCTGGGACTCCAGATCAAGGACGGAAATTTCAAGCTCACGTTTTATGACGCCGGGAAGAAGCCGATCCCGCCGGATGTTGCGCGCGCGGCGCTGCGCTGGGACACCAAGACGAAATTCGGCCCGGACCGCGTGTTACTGACGCCGGGGGGCGATGCCCACTCGCTGACGTCCGAACGCGTGATCCGGCCGCCTTATTTTTTCAAGCTGACCCTCGTTTTGCTGGGGGATAATGCCGCCGCGGATGAAGTGGGGGGCGAGGTGCATGTGATTGATTTTCGGCAGTAACGAGGTTTTTACCTCGCCAAAACCCAATTAGTTTTACGCCTAGGCGGAAACTAACATGAGTGCTTCCGTCCTGCCCCCGTTCGATACCGTCGAGTCTGCCATTGCGGACATTGCCGTGGGGAAACTCATCATCGTCACGGACGACGAAAACCGGGAGAACGAGGGCGACCTGATCATGGCGGCCGAGAAAGTCACGCCGGCGACCGTAAACATGATGATCCGCTACGGCAGCGGCATCGTTTGCGTTCCCACGGTGGAGCACGCGTTGCGACGGCTGGGGCTGGGACCGATGGTGGCGCGGAACCGCGAATCGCAGCGCACCGATTTTACCGTGAGCGTGGACGCCGCGGAAGGGATCACGACCGGCATCAGCGCGCATGACCGGACGCTGACGATCCGATTGCTGGCGGATGCGAAGACCCGGCCGGAACAGTTGGTGCAACCTGGCCACGTTTTCCCGCTGCGCGCCCGGCCCGGCGGCGTGCTCGAGCGCGCGGGCCACACGGAAGCGGCCGTCGATCTGGCCACCCTGGCGGGGTTGTCGCCGATGGGCGTGCTGTGCGAGCTCGTAAACGACGACGGCACGGTGCAACGCCTGCCCCAGCTCATCGAATTCAAGGAGAAGTTCGGCCTGAAGATGATCTCGATCGCCGCGCTCATCGAGTATCGCTCCCGCCGCGATCAGCTCGTTGAGCTCACGCGCAGCCAGCCGTTTGCTTCGGAGTACGGCGATTTCACCCTGCATGTGTTTCGGAGCCGGCTGGACTCCCGCAATCACCTCGCGTTCACGATGGGAACGCTGGGGCCGGAGCCGACGCTTGTGCGGGTGCATAGTGAAAATCTGCTCAGCGACATATTTCGCCTGAAAGGGTTGCCTGGCCACCAGATGCTGACGTCGTCCCTCTGCGCAGTGGCGCAGGAAGGCCGCGGGGTGGTGCTCTACATGCAACCGTCCAATCCCGGGGAGGCGCTGTTCCGGTGGCTGGCGGTGAAACCAGGCGAAGCGCCACCACCGATGGACTTTCGCGATTATGGGATTGGCGCGCAAATTCTCGTGGCGCTGGGACTCGGCAAGATCCGGCTGCTGTCGAACAGCACGCGCAAGGTGGTGGGGCTGGATGGTTACGGGCTGGAAATTGTCGAACAAGTGCCGGTTTAATTCCCGGGGGACGCTGTGGCCCGCTGGCGGGTGGAAAAAACAAGTTGCTGAACGCGCACTCCGTCCAGCACCCTGACAATTCCTTTGATGATCCCTTCGCCCATCACGCCATTCGGTGTCCCCCTCGACGAGCGGGCGCGGCAGCCTTGCGGTAGCTGCGGAGCAGAAACGTCATGAGCCTTGCCTCGCCGGCCCCGCGGTTCATCGACGGCTCCGGGCTGCGGCTCGGGATTGTCGCGGCGCGCTTCAACTCAAACCTGGTGGACCCGTTGCTGGCGCGGGTCATCGCGGCATTGGAGGCGGCCGGGGTGAAGGCGGAGAACCTCGCGGTGCTGCGGGTGCCGGGATCGCATGAGGTGCCGTGGGCGGCGCAGGCGCTGGCGAGCCGTCGCGGCTGCGATGGGGTGATCGGCTTGGGCGTGTTGATCGCGGGGGAAACTTCCCATCACGAACTTGTGGGGCAGAGTGTGTCGCACGCGCTGCAGCGGGTCGCGCTCGATACGCGGGTGCCCGTGATCAACGGAGTCATGGTGGTGAACACGTGGGCCCAAGCGCGCGCCCGTTGCGTCGGGAAGATCAATCGCGGGCTGGAATTTGCGCAGGCGGCGCTTGAAATGGCCGCGCTGAAGCGAAAGGGGGCACGATGAGCAAAGCCCTTTTTGCGCAACGGCGCGATGGCCGCGTCATCGCGCTCCAATTCCTGTACGCGTGGAGCCTGAACGCGCCGAAAAATCTGACCGACGACCTGCGCGTCTTTTTCGAGCAGTGCGAACAGCCGCGGGACCACTACGCCTTTGGCGAGGAACTGATCCACGGGGTGATTACGAACATTGTCGACCTCGACGCGCGCATCAAAGGCCTCGCCCACAACTGGGAATTCGAGCGCATCGCCAAGATCGATCTCGCGATTTTGCGCATCGCGATGTTCGAGATGGTTTACCGCAAGGATATCCCACCCGTCGTCTCGATCAACGAGGCGATCGACCTGTCCAAGCAGTTTTCCAACGCCGACGCGAAACGGTTTATCAATGGCATCCTCGATCGCTTGAAGGATCAGTTGGGCCGCGACGCGCGCAAGGCCGAGTAAACGGCGTGGGGTGGAACCGGGAAATCAGCAACACGTTCATGACCGAAATGGGCAGCGAGGAGTTGAGCAAGCGGGTGATCGGCGCCGCCATTGCCGTGCATACGGCGCTGGGGCCGGGTTTCATCGAAGCCGTTTATGAAAGAGCGCTGGCAGTCGAGCTAACTGCCCGGGGAATCCGTTTTGAGCAGCATAAGCCGATTGCGATCCGGCACCGCGACGTCGTGGTGGGGGAACACCGGCTGAATTTGCTCGTCGAAGATCTGCTGCTGGTGGAGCTCAAGGCCGTGACCGCGCTGGAGGACATTCACTTTGCCATCGGCCGCTCCCAGCTGAAAGCCGCCGGCGTGCGCGACGGAATCATCCTGAACTTCGCGACGATGCCCCTGACGATCAAGCGCATCGGGCCAGGACTTTCCGCCTCCTGAACCCGCTGAATCCCGCCTCCCCCGGGGTGCTGATTTCCTGATTTCCACATTCCATGTTCGGACTGTTCAAAAAGTTCAAAGACGGCCTGGCGAAAACCGTTTCGGCCATCACCGCGAAAACGAAGGCGATCTTCGGCCACAAGCCGATCGACGCCTCCTCGTTGGAGGCGCTGGAAGAAGCGCTTTACTCCGCGGATTTTGGCGTCGAGACCGCCGAGGAGATTCTGGTCGAGATCAAGAACGCGTACAAAAAAGACCGCGAATTGCAGGGCCAACAGGCCGCGGCCATTGGCGCGGCGGTTTTGAAACGCGTGCTCGCTGGCAGCGAAGGGGTGTTGCCGGAAAAGCCGGTGGCTGCCGATGGCGCCGGCGCGCCGGCAGCGCCCGTGGTCATCGCCCTGATCGGCGTCAACGGTTCCGGCAAAACGACCACGTCAGCGAAACTGGCGTGGCGACTCAAACAGGAGGGCCGCAGTGTCACGCTCGCGGCGTGCGACACGTTTCGCGCCGCTGCGGTGGAACAGCTCAAGAGTTGGGCCACCCGGCTCGACTTGGAAATCGTCGCCAGCCCCACGGGCGCCGACTCGGCGGCCGTCGCCTTTGATGCCTGGCAGGCGGCGAAATCCCGGGGCCGCGACTACCTGATTGTGGACACCGCGGGGCGATTGCACACGAAGAGCAATCTGATGGAGGAACTCGCGAAGATCCGTCGCGTGCTGCAGAAGCATGATCCGGCGGCGCCACAGCATCGATGGCTCGTCGTCGACGGGTCGCTGGGCAGCAATTCGATCGAGCAGGCGAAGGTTTTCCACCGCAGCTTCGGCCTCACCGGTCTGGTGGTCACGAAGCTGGATGGCACCAGTCGCGGCGGCGCGATCGTCGGGATCTATCGGCAACTGAAGATCCCCATCTACTTTCTTGGGCTGGGCGAACAGGCGGAAGACCTGCAGCCGTTCAGCGTGGAGAATTACGTCAACGCGTTGTTCGGCCTGGAGCAGTAGACGAACAGCAGAGTCGGGCGCAAAAAAGAGCGCTCCGGAGACGGAGCGCCCTGGAATTTTCACTTGTTTAGGCGGGCTCAGGGCGTGCTACGGGGCGAAGTCGTGGTGTCGTCGGGGTTCGACGAACGGGATCCGGAGCTGCCGGGGGATGAACTCGAGCTGGAGCCCGGATACGAGCTGCTGGAACTGCTGTCGTTCGTTGACGAGGAATTTGAGCTGCTACTCGGATGGGAACTCGAGCTGGAGTTGCCGCTGCTGGAGCTGCTGGTGGGATATGAGCTGGAACTGCTGCCCGGCGACGCCGAGGAACTCGAACTCGAACTGCCCGGATATGAGGAGGAACTGGAGGCGCCGGTACTGCTGCGACCGCTGGTGTCGTCATCCCGGCCCGTGGGCATCAGCGACTGTCGCAGGCCCCGGGCGGTTTGCAGATGTTCCCGCAGATGGGTCACGGTCTTCGCGGCAAACGAACGCACTTCCTGATCGCGGGCTTCCGTGGACGACTTCTCGAAGAGCTTTATGTTTTTTTCGTGTTCGTCGATCATGTGCTCGACGAATTCCCGGTCGAATTCACTGCCGGACTGCTTGCTCAAGCGCTTGTATGCGCGGTCCTTGCCTTCGTCTTCGTCGATCTTAACATTCTTGGTCGCGGCAATCTGTTTGAGTTCCGAATTGGACTGTTGGTGGTCCTGCAGAAGTTTTTGCGCAAAGCTGCGCACTTCCTGGTTCGTGGCGCGTTCGGAG
>JBEENF010000250.1:0-5894 GCA_041192325.1 Verrucomicrobiota bacterium | reverse complement strand
GTCATCCCGGATGCGGCGTGGACCCCCGAACAGTTCGCCGGCCTGAGCGCGGGCGTGTCCGCTGAAACCCAACTGCCGCGACAACTCGCCGCCCGCGGCTGGCAGGTGCTCGTGCCCATGATCCTCAGTCGCCAGACCGAACTCTCCGCGAGTCCTCATGTGCGGACCACCGCGCAGCCGCATCGTGAGTTCATCTATCGTCAGGCGTTCCAAGTGGGGCGCCATGTGATCGGCTACGAAGTGCAAAAAATGCTGGCGGCCATGGATATTTTCACCGCCGCCAATGCGCGCGAGAAGAAAGCCCTTCCGCTGGCGATTGCGGGCGTGAGCGAGGGTGGTCTGCTCGCGCTTTACACCGCGGCGCTGGACGAGCGCGTCGAGCGGACCATGGTGTCCGGTTATTTTCAGGCGCGGGAAGGCCTCTGGCAGGAACCTATTTATCGCAACGTGTGGGGACTCTTGTCCGAATTTGGCGACGCCGAACTTGCCGGAATGATCGCGCCGCGGGCACTCACGATCGAAGCCTGCAGCGTGCCTGAAATGGGCGCGCCGATGCTCATGGGCGGTGCACCCAATCGCGGTCCCACCCCCGGCCGCATTGTGACGGCTCCGCTCGCGTCCGTGCGCTCGGAGTTCGAGCGCGCGAGGAAGATTTTCGACCAGCTCAAGGCCGGCGACCGGCTGCAGTGGGTTGCCAATGCCAGCGGCGAACAACCGGCCGGCACGGGCGGAAACGCGCTGGTCGCGTTCGCCGGCAAGCTGGAGAAAGCGGGTGCCGACGCCGTGGTCGTGAAGCCGGTGGCAGTTCCCGCGGGCCAGGAAATGCCCAATGAGCCGCGTGCCCGTGAACGAAGGCAGTTTATGGAAATGCAGGGGCACGCGCAGGATCTGGCGCGCCTGAGCAACAAGGTGCGGGAAGCGAAATGGGCCAAAGCCGATAAGAGTTCCCCCGAGAAATGGGCCGCGACGGTCGAGCCGCTCCGCGATTGGGCTTACGATCAATTTATCGGTCGGTTGCCGAAATCCACGATGCCCCTCAATCCGCGCACCCGGCTCGTCACGGACGCGCCGTGGCTCAAGGGCCACGAGGGCGCATTCGACACGTACCAGGTGGTGCTTGATGTTTATGAAGACGTGATTGCGTCGGGCATTCTCCTTCTCCCGAAGGGAATGAAGCCGGGGGAAAAACGGCCGGTCGTCGTCACTCAACACGGCCTCGAAGGCGTGCCGGAGGACACCATTGTGGGTCCGGCCGCGGACGGCTTTCGCTATTACAAGGCTTTCAGCGCCGAGCTGTGCAAACGCGGTTTTATTGTATACGCGCCGCAGAATCCTTATCGCGGCGGCGATCAGTTTCGGACCCTCCAGCGGAAGTCGAACGGGTTGAAGCGCTCCTTGTATAGTTACATCATTCCCCAGCACGAACGTACCCTGGAGTGGCTCTCCTCGCTGCCGAACGTCGATGCGAATCGCATCGCCTTCTATGGTCTTTCCTACGGCGGCAAGACAGCCGTGCGCGTTCCGCCCTTCGTCAAGGGCTACGCCCTCTCGATCTGTGCGGGCGATTTCAACGAGTGGATCAAAAAAATCACCACCGTCGAAGACCGGCCCAGCTATATGTTCACCGGCGAATATGAGATCTTCGAATGGAACATGGCGCATGTGGCCAATTATGCCGAACTCGCGAACCTCATGACGCCGCGGCCCTTCATGGTCGAACGCGGCCACGACGACGGCGTTGCCTTTGATGAGTGGGTCGCCTGGGAATTCGCCAAGGTCTACCGGCACTACAACAAGATGGGCTTGGGCAACCGCGCGGAAATCGAGTACTTCGACGGGCCGCACACCATCAATGGCCAGGCGACCTACCGTTTCCTGCACCGGCACTTGAACTGGCCGGAAAAGAAATAAGGGGAGGCGATGGGACGCGCGGTGCTGACCGCGCGTCCTTCCTTCTGTTTCGGTGAGATGACCAACCCGCCGCTTACGCCTTTTCTCCCGACCCGCCTCAACACGGGTTCATGGCTGACCGGATACTCGCTCAATGAACTGAGGAAGCGCGTCGCGGCGGGACAGCGCATGGTGCTGCCCATCTGTTCGCTCGGGACCTCGCCTGCGCAACTCTCTGGCTTGGCGCCGCTGGTACTCCCGCCCCTGTATCACGAGGCGCTGGATCGGGATTTGAAAGCATCGCTGCTGACGCAGGTTCGAAAATGCTTTCCATTCTATGAAGGAACCCGGGAGCGGGCGGAATCGCGGGCTATTTTCGACGTGGTCGAGTTGCCGCCCGTGCGGCCGACACCACTGGTTCACCGGCCCAAGGTGCTTGCCTTCAGCGTCGATACGGCAGTCGAGCAGCACGGTCCGCATCTGCCGCTCGCGACGGACACCATTCAAAGTTACGGTGTGCTGCATCGGCTTGCGTCCGAAGTGGAGGGCTTGGTGCTGGGCCCGCCCCTCGATTACGGGCACCTCACTTGGGGGCTGCCATTTGGTTTTAGCATCGATCTAACCCCGCCGCTGGTCGCGCGTTACGTGGAGAACTTCGTGAACGCGATAGGGGAGTGGATGGCGCCGGAGTCATTGTACGTGGTCGACGTGCATGGCTCCCACGTGCATCGCGCGATGATTCAGCAGGGATTGCGCGCGAGCCGTTGCCCCCATTGGGCTTTCCGGTGGTTGTATGATCCGTTGTTCGAATTCACGGCCGATCGGGGCGACCAACATGCGGGCGGAGTGGAAACGGCATTGGTGGAGCTGATCGCTCGTGATCTGGTGGACCCGGCCTGGTGGCCTGACCGGGTGGCCGATCTCGCGTCTCGGCAGATGAAGATGGCCTCCGCCATCGAGCTCAGCGGCGATCTCCCGCGCTTTATGCGTGAGATTGAGGAGCGCGGCTTCAACGGCATCGTCGGCGACGTGCGCAATTACTTTCAAGTGAATGCGAGCGAGCTGATGGCCCGCATGTTGGCGGTGGCTCGCGAGGACGTGCAGACGCTGATTTCCCGTTAGGCTTGTTGAAAAAAGCGGCTGCGCGTTATCTGCCTTGGAAGCGGAAAGAGCAAAAGAACGGCCGCCACTTCGGCTCACTTTTGCGACGAGGCGAAAAATTGGGCGGGGCCCGGCCCGTAAAACAGCGCGCGTGCGGCGCAAGGAGTGCTCGATCGAAAGAACGCGATGCCACGCTACTTCCCGAGAGTTTTTTTATCTCAGCGGCCACTTGCCCCGCGAGGAGTTGGTAGCCCGCGGGGGTAAAATGGACATTTCTAGGAATCTGGATCTCCCCCAATTTTGTCGCCGCCAGCGAGTGCAGATCGTTAACCGCCACGCCCTCGGCTTTCATCACGCGAAGCGCGGCTTCATTGTAAGCCAGTTCGCTTCGAGCCACCCGGCCGGCGCTGCCCTCGGATACCGGCGTGGTCGTGGCAAAGATGAGCTTGGCGCCCGTCTGCTTCATCCGCGCGACAATCTTTCGCAGGTTGTTTTCGTATACCTTTACTGGATTCACCTGCGGGGCGCTTAGGTCGAGCTTGCCATCTTTGAAATGCTTCAGGTCGTGCAAGCCCCAGTTGAAGTGGATCAGGTCCCACTTCTTGCCCGCCCTGTCGGTCGCGAGCCAAGCGTCGAGATCGCGGAGCCCCACATGGGTCGCGCTCCCGTTGACCGGAATGCGGTGCACGTTTGCGACGTCTTTGAGCAGTTCACGGGTCGCAATTGTATAGCCAATTGAAATCGAGTCGCCGATAATGAGCACCCGCGGCAGGCCTGCCACGTCTTCGATCGGAACGAGTGCCGGAGACTGCTTCCCGACACCACCGCCTGCCAGGTTCGGAGCTTGGGCGAAAGCGAGCGTCGCGAGGAGGTAGGCAAACAAGGAAAGATGGATTTTCATTTGGCGGATCATCGTTTTCGATGCTGCCATACGCCATCCTGCGCCCGGCAGGAAGACTTTGCGCCGAGCAGTTGGAAATGTTCACCATCCTCGTCGCTGACGAAACGCCGCGTGCACGACCAGTTTTTCACCCGGTCGTGGCGCGCGGACGGTTTTTCTTTCTGCCGGCTTCCTTGGATTAAACCCCTTCGCGGCTGCGTCGGGCCAGATCGCCGTTGCCGCATTCCCGCGCCACCTGGTGGCCGGGCAGCGGTTTGATGTGTTCGTGCACGGCATCCACGATGTCGGCAGGATAAGGGAAGAACGCGTCCTCCACTTCGTCGGCGGGCGTGATCCAGTTGCGGGCGCCGACGATGACCGGCGGGGCGTCGAGTTCGTCAAACGCGAACTGGGTGATTTTCGCGGCGAAGGTCTGCAGGGCGCTGCCGCGCTCGCACGCGTCCGACGCGAGCAGGATCTTGCGCGTCTTCTTCACGGACTCGATCACCTTGTCGTAGTTGAACGGCACAATCGAACGGGCGTCGATCACCTCGCAGGACATGCCGTGTTTTTCCTCCAGGATTTTCGCCGCTTCCAGCGCCCGGTACAAGGTCGCGCCGATGGTCAGAATCGTGAGGTCCTTGCCCACTTTCTTCACGTCCGGCTCGCCGATCGGCACTTCGTAGTATCCGGCGGGCACGCCGCCACGGACGAACTCCTCGGGTTGATCGTAGATGCGCTGGCTTTCGAAGAAAATCACCGGGTCCGTTCCCGTCAGCGCCGAGTTCATCAACCCTTTGGCATCATAAGGCGTCGCGGGGAAGACGACTTTCAAACCGGGAATGTGCGCGCACATGCTGCTCCAATCCTGGCTGTGCTGCGCTCCGTATTTGGAGCCGACCGACACGCGCAGCACCACCGGCATTTTCAGCAGGCCGCCCGACATCGATTGCCACTTGGCGAGTTGGTTGAAGATTTCGTCGCCGGCCCGGCCCATGAAGTCGCAGTACATCAGCTCGACCAGCGGCCGGCCGCCCTCGAGCGCATAGCCGACGGCCGTCCCGACAATCGCGCCTTCGGAGATGGAGGAGTTGAACAGGCGGTGGTACGGCAGGGCCTCGGTCAGCCCGCGATACACCGCGAAGGCGCCACCCCAATCGCGGTTTTCCTCGCCGTAGGCGATCATGGTGGGATCGAGGTAAAACCGGTCGATGATCGCCTCGAAGAGCGAATCACGAATCCCGATACAGCGAGTCTTGGGGAGTCGGGCGCCTTTTTCGTCGAACGCGCTGCGGCTCCGCCCCGCCAGTTGCTTGACGCGCGGATTTTCCTCCTTCGGCATCAACACATCCGGTTTGCGACCGGTCTCCATGGTTTCCACCTTCTGGTTGGAAAACATGGTTTTCTCCAGCATGTTGCCGACGTTCTTCAGGTTCGAGCGCGGCGAGATTTGCAGGTCGATCGCCTTCCGATACGCCTTGAGCACGAGCGCCTCGGCCTGCGCGCGCAGGTTGTCGATCTCACCCTGCGTGCAGACTTTGTTTGCCACGAGATCTTTCGCGAAAGTCAGCAACGGATCGCATTTCTGCCACTCCTCGATTTCGGCTTTTTCGCGATACGAGCTGGCATCGGACGGCGAGTGGCCGCTGAAGCGGTAAGTGACGGTGTCGAGCAACACCGGCCCGCGTTTCTCGGCGAGAATTTGTTTCTTCCGCGCGATCGCATCGATCACCGCCAGCGGATTGTAGCCATCGACGCGCTCGGCGTGCATCTGTTCGGGATTCACGCCGGCGCCCAGTCGGGCCAGCATCTTGAAGCCCATGGTCTCGCCCACCGGCTGGCCGCCCATGCCGTAGAAGTTGTTCACGAAATTAAGGATCAATGGCAGCCCGCCGCGATGGGCGCCTTCCCACAGTTCCCTGAATTGATCCATGGTGGCGAAACAGATGGCCTCCCACGTCGGTCCGCAGCCGGCCGACGCATCACCAATGTTCGCGATGACGATGCCCGGCTTCTGGTTGAC
>JBEENF010000249.1:0-5894 GCA_041192325.1 Verrucomicrobiota bacterium | reverse complement strand
CCGTTGATCATGCGTCCTGGGCACGTCTACCGGCTGGCAGTCAATTTTGAGCCGGACGTCACCCATCTGGATACCTGAGTCGCCGCGCAGACTGGATTGCCGTTGGTGCGGCCGCCTTCGGGATAAGCCTGCCCACGCTTGAACGTTCCTGTTTCGCCGTCCCCTTCCCCGTGCTTAGCCGCCGAATCATACCCTGTCTCGATGTCAAAGCGGGGCGTGTCGTAAAGGGCATCAAGTTTCAAGAGCTCCGCGATGCCGGGGATCCGGTCGAATGTGCCAAGGCGTACGACGTCCAGGGCGCGGATGAACTCGTATTTCTCGATATTACGGCATCGAGCGATAATCGGGCAATCATGCACGACGTTGTCGCTGCCACAGCCGAACAGTGCTTTATGCCCCTGACGGTGGGCGGCGGTCTGCGATCCGTCCGGGACATCGAAGCGATGCTGAAAAGCGGCGCGGATAAAGTTTCCCTCAACACCGCGGCCATCCAAGACCCCGAGCTAATTCGCGCCGCCGCCGACCGGTTTGGCGCGCAGTGCATCGTGCTCGCCATTGACGCCAAGCGGGAACCCCACGGCACTTCATGGCGCGTCTACACCCATGGCGGGCGCAATCGCACGGAACTCGATGCGTTGGAATGGGCGCAACGCGCGGTACGCTTGGGCGCGGGAGAAATTCTTCTTACGAGCATGGACGCCGATGGAACGCAGGCGGGCTATGATTGCGGCCTAACGCGGGCGATAAGTGATGCGGTTCAGGTACCAGTGATCGCGAGTGGAGGCGCGGGTCGGATCGAGCACTTCGCCGAAGTCTTGAAGACAGGTCACGCCAACGCCGCGTTGGCGGCCAGTTTATTTCACTTTGGCACCTTAACCATTCCCCAAGTCAAAACCTATCTGGCCGCTCAGGGCATACCGGTGCGTCACTGACACGACCGCCTAAGGGCTCGACGTCCGGATAACTCCGAGGGCTGATTGCAAATTCCGGCTGACGATTATGGCGGGCCAAGCTGCCATGAAGCCTATTGGGATCGGGACAAGTGGATGGGTCTACCTACAATGGATTGGGCAACTGCCTCCGAGAGGCCGGCCAAAAAAAGATGTTTCCGTATTACCCGCGGCAGCTTCCGACCCTTAAGACGGTCCGCGGCTGGCGCGACAAGGCGCGACTCGCAGGCCGCGGCCCGAACCATTATCCTGAGGGAGCAACGGCAGGTTCGACGTTTTGCGGCGGCGGCGTTTTCGGCTTCGGGGCTCCCACCAACACGCTGAGTTGTTCCTGAACGGCAACGAAAAATGCGGGGGTTAATTCCCCCGCGGGCACCTCGAAGATTTGCTTCGTCTTGGTGTGTTCATAGACGTTCGCATTGCGGTTGGCGTTCCGTCCCTTCGGCCGGAGTAATTTTTTTCTCTCCAGCATCAATGCTAGAAACTGCACCAATCGGGTGTTCTCAGGAGAGGGTTCCGTCGCGGGATCTGCCAAGGCAAAAAACAAGTGTTCGGCCGTGAGCTTGAGGGTTCGATCGGCATTTTCATCTCCGGTCCTTGGTTTGAACGGATGCACCCAGCGGCAGGCCACAAACCCATCCGCCGCGAAATTCGCGCCATGCGATTCCAAAACATCATAGCGCGCGATTTCGAGCGAGGGAGTGCGAATGAGATAACTTGCGACCCGCGCGCCTGGTGTGAACGGCTCGCCGGAAACAGCGCACTGGGTGGCGAGTGGTTGCAGGTGCATTTCCATCGGCTTTATTGTTTACTCCCGCGTCGCGTGGACGCTAGCACTTTTGCGTCCCATGAACGGCAAACTCATCGCGATCGGCGACATTCATGGGTGCCATGCTGAATTTGCCGAGCTGCTTGCGAAAGTGGCCCCCTCTAAATCGGATCGGCTGATCTTGCTGGGGGACTTGGTCAACCGCGGACCGGACTCGTGCCTTGTGATCGATTTGGCCCGCGAACACCGGGCGTTGTCGTTGCTGGGGAATCACGAACTGCGCCTTTTGAAATACCGTCGGACGGGGGATAAAAAGCACCTCAAGGAGGGCGACTCGGCGACGATCGAAAAATTGCGTCCCAGCGACTGGAGCTACCTGGAAGCAATGCCGCTGACGTTTGAAGCGCCGGAGCTGAACACCGTTTTTGTCCATGGCGGTTTCCTGCCCGGAGAACCGTGGCAAAAGCAATCTGCCGAGGTTGTCACTGGCATACAGGTCATTGATCGCGACGGGAAACCGGCGAAACGCGCCGACGAGCCAGATGCGCCTGCCTGGGCGGAATTATGGAGTGGACCGCCCTTCGTGGTCTACGGTCACACCCCGCGCCCGCAAATCCACAAGTTGAAATGGTCGGTGGGCATCGATACCGGTTGCGTTCAAGGCGGTTCGCTTACGGCGTATGAGCTGCCCGAAAAACGTTTTCTCCACGTCAAAGCCCGCCAACGCTACTGGACATGACGAGCTTTTCGGAAAGACGCCCGACTTCGGAAATGGCGGTTGAACCTGCGATTGATGAAACCAGCGGCGAGGGCCACCTGCTCCTCGTATGCATCGACATGCAACCGGTTTTTGTCCGCGCGGTCGCCGAAGGCCCCCGGGTACAGAGCCGGTGCGGATTCGCGGTCGCTGCAGCCGTCGGTCTGGGCATTCCCATCCAATTTACTGAACAGGCTCCTGAGCGACTTGGCGGCACCGCGCCAGAGCTGATCTCGCTCGCGCCCAAAGCGGGCGTGTGGGGAAAGAAGACCTTTTCCGCCTTGGGCGACGAAACGATCCGGGCGACGCTGACGCGAAGTTCCGCTGAACACCTCCTGCTTTGCGGGGTGGAGACTTCGGTTTGCGTTTATCAGACGGCAGTCGCCGCGCTGTCCCAGGGATTGCAGGTGACGATCTTGAGCGATGCCGTAGGTGCGAGGCGACCCGACGACGCGCGCGTCTGCCTTGACGCATTGGCTAGGTTGGGCGCCAACGTGCTTCCCTCCGAGACAGTTTTCTACGCTCTCCTCCGTGACATTACCCACCCGTTCTTCAAGCCTTACACCCAACTCGTAAAATCGCATGGCTGAAGAAACCTCGGTAATAGTGCGCGAGCTGAAGAGCCTTGATGGCGCCGCGCAGGGTCGGCCGTTCACGACCCTGGTGGTAATCAAGAAGCTCGCGGCCAAGACTGCTGCGAACGGAAATACCTTTTACAGCGTGGAGCTGGGTGATCGCACCGGGTCGTTTAGCTGCACGGTCTTCAACGATGCGCCGGTATACGAATCGTTCCGGACGGCGGGCGAAGGGGCGGTCGTGCGGATCGAGGGGAAAGTCGAATTCTATCAGGGGCGGTTTTCACCCCGGCTCGCCAAAGCCGTGGCTTTGGCGGAAAGCGAACTCGGCGCGCCTGGGGTGCTGGAGAACCTGATCGAAACGGCGCCGGAGGAAAGCAGCGCCATGTGGACCGAGTTCACCGCGTTCATCGAGGGCATTTCACATCCGGAGTTGCGCGCGACCGTGCGCGGTGTTTTCGATGAAATCGGCGACGTCTTTCGTTGGTGTCCCGCGGCCGTCGCGATGCACCACGCTTATCGTCACGGGCTCCTCGAGCACACGCTTCACATGGCGCGCGCGTGCAAAGCACTGCTGCCGCTCTATGGAGACGTGGATGCCGACCTGGCGATGGCGGGAGTGCTTCTTCACGACACGGGCAAGGCGATCGAATACGAAGGGACGCTCGCCACGAAAAAAAGCCGCCGCGGCATTCTTCAAGGGCACGTGGTGCTGGGGTACCAACTGGCGCGGAAGGCGGCAATTCGGGGAAAGCTCGATGCCGAAAGATTGGAGCGGCTGGAACACATCATTTTGGCGCACCAAGGCGAACCGGCATGGGGCGCTGCCGTTTATGCGGCCACTCCCGAAGCAGTGTTCGTTTCCATGATCGACAACCTGGACGCGAAAATGGGGATGGTCCAGCGGGCGCTCCGCCAAACTCCGCAAGACAACGAATTTTCCGAACGGCTACCGGGCCTAAGTTCGCAGCTACTAACCCGTCGCCTGTCCAGTCCCGCACCTGAGCCCGAATAGGCAGCAGAGGTCAGCGCTGAAAGCGAAACGCCGTCATTTCGATCGTGTCCTGCGGAGGATGCCCGCTGTCGTAGGTCCGACTGTCTGATTGCAGCGGAGATTTCGCTTCAAACCGAAGCTGCTCCAACGGCACCCGCTGAACCGGCGGAAGCTGGAGGGTTTTCATCCACTCGAATTGTTTGCCGCTGTGATCTCCCGCGACCAGGAGTGAAGGTGCCGTCTCTGGACGGCGACCCAAGGCGAGGGGGCTGTTCAACATGCGGCTTACGCCGGGACCCAGGCTGCGGGAAGTTGATGCTTTATCGCTGCCATTTTGTGACGCGACCACACTAGCTGTCACTGCTGAAGGGGCGGCCAGTGCCGCCGCCGCGGTCGATAAATTGGTCGGATTCACCCGATATCGGCTGGTAAAAATAACTGCGAGAGACGCGGCAGCGGCAGTCAATGCACCCGCCACAACGAGGGCCTTGCGACGCGGGGCAGCGGCCGGCGTAAACTCAACCACCTTCCGATTGCCTGCGGCTGGCTCGACCACAAAGTCCTGCGCGAGCAACTTGCAGCCCTTTTGCATGCGGCAATACTGCTGATAGACTTCGCGGCGAGCGGTGTTTCCCAGCACCTCTGCCTCCAAGCGGGTCGCATCCGCGGGAGAAATCTCCTGATCGAGATAGAGGTTGAGCAGTTCGATGAACTCCGAGTCTTTCATTTGAAATCTTCGCCTAACTTGCTGCGCAGGCTCTCACGGGCCCGGGCAATTCGGCTTTTTACGGTACCCACGGAAATTCCCAGAATAGCGGCGATCTCCTCGTAGGACAAGTTCTTGATGTTCCGCAAGACGAGAATCTCGCGGTGTTTGGGAGTCAGGCGTTCCATTCCTCGTCCGATGCGGGTGACGAATTCCTGGGTAACGGTGATGTCATCGGGAGATTCCACCTCGGCAGGAATCACGTCGGCCAGAGTCATATCGTTATCGCCGCTCACGGGAGCATCGAAGGACACGGACTTATCCCGCTTGCGCCTCCACCAATACCAATAGCGGTTGCGGGCCAGGTTGGTCGCGATCTGATACAGCCATGTCGAAAAAGCAGATTCACCGCGGAAGTTGGCGAGACCCCGGTGGGCGCGAATAAAGGCGTCCTGAGTCACCTCCTCCGCATCCTGTTGGTTGCGCAGCAACTGGTGGACCATCGAATAGATGCGGTCCCAGTAACGGGTGACCATCTCGTTAAAAGCAGACTGGTCCCCATTCTTGAATCGATCCACGAGGATCCGGTCGAGGGCAACTTCTTGAGCTTTGGCAGACATGCGTTCTGCTTCGCTCTGATGGGCGTATTTTTGAATTGTTCCCAAGATCTTAGGTGGAAGTGCTGGATACGGTGCGGAACGAGCTCGGTCAATGCGCGGCATTTTCCTTGGGGAGAAAGTCCTTGCAAACCAGCAATGCAAAAACCCATTTTTACCGCCCTTTAGGAACGGGGGTCGATAGCTCAATGGTAGAGCAGCGTCCTTTTAAGTCGTTGGTTCTGGGTTCGAATCCCAGTCGACCCACCACCCGATTCTGCTAAACCCCAACTAATGAAACGCCTCGTCATCATCGAAGACCAAACCGCAATCCGCGAAATGTTGGTCGAGATACTGCGGCTGGATGCCAATTACCAGCTCGTGGGAGAGGCCGGGGACGGCCAAAGCGCCGTCACACTGTGTCTTGAAGGAAACCCGGACATTTGCGTATTGGATGCGAAGCTCCCGGGCTTGAACGGGGTCGATATTCTCCGGCGCATCAGCAAGAAACTGCCACAAATGCGGGTGTTGGTCTTCTCTGGTCACG
>JBEENF010000248.1:0-5896 GCA_041192325.1 Verrucomicrobiota bacterium | reverse complement strand
AAT
Organism: Verrucomicrobiota bacterium; assembly: GCA_041192325.1. Taxonomy (GTDB): domain Bacteria; phylum Verrucomicrobiota; class Verrucomicrobiia; order Opitutales; family Opitutaceae; genus ER46. Next base: position 5,893 of record JBEENF010000248.1, on the reverse strand, counting down.
ATCGTCACGGTGGGCGCGTCCACGCGGCGGGACGAGCTGGCGCTGTTTTCCAATTTTGGCGGGCCGGTGGACCTGTTCGCGCCCGGCGCGGAAATCGTTTCGCTCGATTACGCGACCAATACGGGCGTCAAAACCCTCAGCGGCACCTCGATGGCGGCGCCGCACGTGGCCGGCGTGCTGGCCCTGCTCAAGGCTCGCTTCCCTTCGGACGACTACCGGCAGTTGATCAACCGTATGCTGCGGGGCGTGGACCAGGGCTCCCGTTTCCTCGGGAAAGCGCAAACCGGAGGACGCTTGAATTTGCTCAAAGCCCTGCAGACCGCAGACAGCCTCAACGGCAATCGGCCCTTCAATGACGATTTTTCGGGCCGCGCCCGGGCCACCGGTGACAACCTCGCGCTGCGTGCGAGCAATGCCGGTGCGACGGCGGAACCCGGCGAGCCAGCGCACGCCGGCACGCCGTCGACCAACTCACTGTGGTGGGAGTGGACCGCGCCGGCTTCCGGCACGGTAAAATTGGATACATTCGGCAGCCTCTATGACACGGTTCTCGGGGTCTACACGGGTTCCAGCGCCACCAGCCTTACCCGGGTGGCTTCCAATGACGACACGGTGAAGGACGATAACTTCCCAACCATCAACAGCCGCGTGCTTTTTCCAGCGGAGTCCGGCGTCACATACCAATTCGCGGTGGATGGGAAATATGGGCAGACGGGACTAACCCTCCTGAATTTAAGCACCACGCCCAAGAACGATGCGTTCGCTTTTCCGAATCCGATTACGGGAGTAAGCGCCCACCTGACCGCGAACAACGCCAACTGCACCCACGAGCCCAACGAACCGCATATTGCGGGGTGGCCCGGCGGACGCTCGCTTTGGTACCGCTGGGTTGCCCCGCGCACCGGCCGTTTTCAGATCTCGGTCACCAGCACCGACTTTGATCCCGTGCTGGGCGTATTAACCGGCGTCGCATTGGGTAGTCTGAAATACGAAGCGGAAAGCGCGGGCACGATCCAGAAGGGCCCCCTTTGCACCCTCACCGCCACGGCGGGGACCTCCTACTATATCTACGTCGACACGAAAACCGCCGCCACGACAGGACAGTTCACCTTAAGTCTGACCGATTCACAGTGGCAGGCCGCGGCCAACGGCCCGATCACCAGCTCTCCGGCCGTCGCGACCGACGGCACGATCTATTTCGGCAGCAGCGACCGCTCGCTTTATGCTTATACTCCGGACGGCACGCTAAAGTGGAGCTCCCCGACCGCCGGACTGATCGACACGTGTTCACCCGCGATTGCCGACGACGGCACGGTCTACGTCGGCTCCAATGACGGCTGGCTTTACGCGCTCACCCCGGCGGGAACCCGAAAATGGTTTCATAATTTTGGGTCGCTCGCGCCCACGTCGAACAGCCCCGCGCTCGCTCCCGACGGCACGATCTACATCAAAGCCGGCGATGGGTACCTCTATGCCCTCAATCCGACGGACGGCACAACGAAATGGCGGTACAACGTGGCCGCGACGACCTCCTACGGCAGTCCGTCCGTTGCCCCCGATGGGACCATTTATCAGGGATCCGACAACAAGAACCTCTACGCGATAAATCCGGATGGTACGCTGAAATGGACGTATACCGCGGATAATGACATCTACACGGTTCCCACGATTGATGCAGCCGGGAACATCTACTTTTCGGTATTGAACAGCGGTAAATTTTACAGCCTGTCGCCCAGTGGCGCGCTGCGATGGACTTACTCGGGAGCCACGCTTGGTTCGAGCTCCTCGGCTGCCCTCAGCGCGGACGGCGGCACGGCCTATTTTGCCGGTTATGACGGCAAACTCCATGCCGTCTCCACCGCGAACGGATCTCCCCGTTGGGTTTATTCTCTCGGCGGAGAAGTCCGCGCCAGCTCCCCGGCGGTCGACGCGAATGGAGTGATTTATGTGGGCTGCTACGACTTCAAACTCTACGCGGTCAATGCGGACGGCACCTTGAAGCGCACCTACGATATGGGAAATTGGATTCGTTCCAGTCCGGTGATTTCGGGCGGATTTCTCTACGTCGGCAGCAACGACGCCAAACTGTATGCCTTCGATATCGGGGCCGATGCTGCTCCGGGACCCTGGCCGCAATATAAACAGAATCCCCGCCGCTTGGGCCGCGCGCTCACGACCGCGAACATCACCAGCCAGCCGGCCAGTCGAGCGGCCGGCGCAGGGACGAGTGTATCGTTTAATACCACGGCCAGCGGCACGCCGCCGCCCACTTACCAATGGCAGTTGAATGGCAGCAATCTGGCCGGCGAAACCACCCCCACCCTCAACGTGACGAACCTGCAGCCGGTTAACGCAGGAATCTACACGGCGGTGGTTTCCAGTGGAGACCCCGTGTCCACCGTCCCCGCGATTCTCGCGATCAGCTCCAGTGCCAAGGTAATCGGTCAAGCCTATGAGTTCCGGGCCAACATCGAGCATGCCAACCGCAACATTTACGACCAAGTGCTCCTGCAAGGGCGGGCCACCGCGATTAAGGCTGATCCCGGGGAAATTACCCGCGTTTCCTACATCGATTTGAACGGGGATATTACGCAGGTGGAGTTTAGTGGCGCGGGCACTCTCGCCTTGGTGTTGGAAGGCTCCTCGGGGCCCTTACCTCCCGCGAAGTACAACCAGCCGGACGTCAGTTATATGTCCGGACATGCGGGGATCGTGATCAGCGGCGCGGACGAGACGACCAACGTTTCTGTCTTCAGCGTAGGCACCCTTACGGCGGTCAACCCAGCGCTCTTCCGCAGCGACGTCAGGTACGACGGAGTGGTGGATCTCGCGTACCTCGCCATTCTCAGCCGAAACGGAAAATTCGGCGGCGTGAAGACCGGCAACGTCAGTTACTGGAACACCCGCGGCATCACCGGCATCCTGGCGCCCGGCGTGCAGTTCACCGGTCCGGTTTACCTCGGTAATATCACGGCGAAGGAAACCGCGACTCCCGCGCTCCTGCTGGGAGCATCAACGGATGTCCGCATTACCGGTGGGGATCTGAAGCAGGATAACAACCGCGCCGTTCAGATCAGCGGGGTTGCCCAGTTAAGGTTCGAGCCCGGTGCGACGTCACATAATGTCCTAATGCCAGCCCAAACCAACCGGGCGCGGCTCGAGAGCAATGGGATCAATGTCACGACCCAAATCGTCGTGAATCCGGTGATACGCTAGACGCGTCACCGGTGGGGGCACTGCCGCCGCGCCGCCTTCGTCCGGCTACAGCGACAGACGACTGAGTTCGTCGTCCGACCACGACTTCGGGCGATTCGCGGTCGCGGCCCGGATTTCCGCCACTTTTTCCGGCGTGATCAGGCCAGGTTTGTTGCCGAACTCCCGACGGATGTAAGTCAACACCGCGGCAATCTGGCTGTCGTCGAGGTGTTTTAGCGACGGCATCACGAGCCATCGCCCTGGATTTTCCTTTCCGTGCAACACGATGCGCACCAGGGGCTCTTCGCCTTTTTGCACCCAAGGCGACGCTACAAGCGAAGGAGCCAGTTGCACGAGGCCCTGCCCGTTGTCCTGATGACAGGTGGAGCAGTTGAGCGTGTACGCCGTCTTGCCTTGAGCGAACAACTGCTGGGCTCGGCGTTCGACGGGATCGTCGGCATTGTTTCGCAGGTAGCGCTCCAGCAGCGAATCCATACCCTTGTCGGCATAGGAGCGAATCGATGCCACATTGCTGGAGTTGAGCACCCCCGGATTGAATCTCCCCTCAGTTATTCTTTGGAGCATCGCGGCCGCCCACGGGCGCTTTTCGCTCAACATGCGTTGCGCTACGGTCTGCAGCCTCGGCCCCAAGCCGCCATAAATATCCATCACCGTGTGCGCCGCCCCGGAATCGGCAAAACCACCGATGGTTTCGAGGAGTCGGCCGCGACGTTGCTCGTTCTTTTCATTCCGGAGCAACTCCGCCACGAGCGGCAACGCCTCGGGCGCGCCCGTCGACGCGAAGAGGTCGAAGATCTGTTGCTGCTCCGTCGCATTCAAGGCGCCGGCCTTCGTGAGAGCAACTGCTTCGGCGATGGCTCCGGACTGGCCCAGTCGCGCCGCCAGGGTCACGAGCGCGGGCGGATGCGCCGTCCCGGTCCATAACCCTGAGATTATCTGCTTTAAACTTTCCGGCACGAGTTCCACCGGAGCGCCGGTCAGTCCCTCCGTCATGCCGCTGAGCAAAAGATCCCGGTCCGCGTCGCGGGGCGCGGCCAGCAGCAAGCGGGCGCCCATTTCGAGATTCCGCTTCAGGTAAGGAGGCCAGCGATCGACGATCCAACCCGAATACACGCCCTGTTTCAGCTGGTAGTATTTGTTGGGTCCCTGATCGCTCGTATACCGTTTGCCAAGGCGGGCAGCGATATGGCGGGAGAAGATTTTCGTCTGCCAAACCGCCGGATCGCTGACCAACGCCAGGAGTTCTTCGCGCGCGGTATCGAGCTTGTTCTCGATGGCCCACCAAATCAAAAGCGGGAGGTGGAGGTCGTCGACGTCCTCATCGTGAGCGAGCAATTGTCGAATAATCGGAAAGGCCTGGCCTCCCGGCAGGCGCTTCGCGGTACTGGCCAACTGGCTGCGAACTTCCGCGTCCGCTTCTGCTTGCGCGAGGGCTACGAGGGCCGCAAGCGCCTTCCCGTCCACGCTGTTTTGATCGCCCAACAACCGCACTGACCAGCGCCTGACGTGCGCGTTAGGATGAGTCAGTGTCTTGACCAGATCCTTGTGATCGATTTCTCCCCTCAAGTTTAAAACCCACAGCGCTTCCAACGCCCCTTCCGTGTTCTGCGTCAGCATCGCCTGCAGAGCGGAGGCGATCGGCTCTGGCCGGTGAGCGAGCAACTGGCGCGCCTGCTCGCGATACCAGCGATTGGCATGCGTCAAAAGTTTGATCAAGTCAGCCGTCGAAGTCTGCCGCAGGTTGATCGCGGCGGGGCGGACATGGTTTTTCGGCGCGAGGCGGAAAATGCGACCTGTGCTCTTATCCCAAGTATCCGCGGGGTTGAGATGACCAATGCGTGAGTCGTACCAATCCGCAATGTAGATGCACCCGTCCGGACCCGACTCCACATCGACCGGGCGGAAGGCTTTGTCGGCCGATTCGATCAAGGTGACGCTGTCCACCGTGCGGAACGTCGAGGTGTTTTTGAAGACCTGGCTGGCTTGGATCCGGTTCGTCAGCGCCATCCCGACCACCATTTGTCCCTGAAGCTGCGCGAGGAGGCCGCCTTCGTAAAACAGAAAGCACTGGGGAAAGCGCGGCGCATATCCCTCGTGCGCCATGTGCTCAAAGAAGCCAAAGATGAAGGGATTCATCGCCGGTCCGTGCTTGGTCCAGCCTTTGGCGTAAGTGGCGCCCTGCACGTAATGAGCGCCGCGTGTGGCGCCAGCATTCGTCCCCGAATAGGCGCGGCCGTATTTATCGAACTCGAAGCTCACCGTATTACCGCCGCCCTCCGCGAAGACCTCGAACACCTTCGTGCCGGGATGATAACGCCAGATGCCCTGGCCGAGCAGTCGAATTCCCTGGATGTCGAGATTGGTCGTGCTGCCCGTCGCGCCATAAAGCCATCCGTCCGGACCCCAATGCAAACTTGAGGCCAGCGAATGCGTATCCTCCAAGCCGAATCCGGTGAGATGCACTTCCGGATCACCGTCCGGAACGTCATCGTGGTTTTTGTCGGGATAGAAGAGCAGATAGGGGGATTGCAACACCCAGACGCCGGCATCGCCCAATGCCACGCTGGTCGCCATGTTCAAGCCCTCCAGAAAGTTTTTGTGGCTCTCGTAAAATCCGTCGCCGTCCTTGTCCTCGAGAATGGTGATTTTGTCGGCGCCGCGCACATGATTCGGCGGC
>JBEENF010000247.1:0-5912 GCA_041192325.1 Verrucomicrobiota bacterium | reverse complement strand
GAGGTCGGCCGCGCCGCGCATGTCACGATTGCGAGCGGCGACCTCTTCCGCTCGGAAGAGGCGGCCGTCGTTTTCGTTTGGGTCGATGGCGAGCCTTTCCCGGAATCGGCTTGGAACGAATTCGACGCCCGTGGCGCCTGGAACCTCTCCTGGTCCGGCGTGGCGGGTCCGGCAAACCTCACTCTTTCCGGAAAGACCCGCGGCAAGCTCACCGCCAAGGCAGGCGACACCACGATGACCGCGGTGGCGCAGGCGGACGGCCTGATGCTGTTCGCTCCGGCGAAACTTTTTGGCGTCGCAACGCCGGACGGCACGGTGCGCTTGTCGGCGCACGGAAACGCCGGGCGCCTCACCGGAACCGGGGCGCTGCCCGACGGGCGCGAATTCCAATGGAACGGCGCCCGCGCCGAGTCCGGGCCGGCGACCGCGGCAAACGGGAGTGCGGCCCAAGTTTCGAAACCCGATGCGGCCCCGATCGCCCGCGCGAACACCTACCCGGCGGGAGCGTACGGCCGGAGCACCGCACCCGCGCAGCCGGCGGCCCTGCTGGTCCGCAACGCCACCGTCTGGACGAGCGGCCCCGCCGGCATTCTCGAAGGTTCCGACGTGCTCGTGGAGCGGGGCCAGATCACCCGCGTGGGTCGGGCCTTGGTCGCCCCGGCGGGCGCGACCATCGTCGACGCCACCGGCAAACACGTGTCGCCGGGCCTGATTGACTGTCATTCTCACGTGGCGATGGCCGGGGGCTGGAACGAAGCCTCCAGCTCGGTCACTTGCGAGGTGCGGGTGGGCGACGTCGTGGACCCCACCGACATCAATCTTTACCGCCAGCTCGCCGGCGGCCTCACCACGTCAAACATCCTGCACGGTTCCGCGAATTCGATCGGCGGGCAAAACCAGGTGATCAAGTTGCGTTGGGGCAGCAGCGCCGGGGGCCTCAAGTTTGCGGGGGCGAAACCCGGCGTGAAATTTGCGCTGGGCGAAAACGTGATCCGCGCCAATTCACCCCGGGGACGCTACCCGCTCAGCCGAATGGGCGTGGGGGAAATCATGCGCGACACCTTCGCCCGCGCCGCGGATTACGAACGCGCCCTCGCCGCCCACCGGGCCGGCGTTGCCTCACTGCCGCCGCGGCGCGACCTCCGACTCGAAGCAGCGGCCGAGATCCTTCGCGGTGATCGCGTCATCCACATTCACTCCTACCGGCAGGACGAGGTGCTGATGTTCATCCGGCTGGCGCAGGAACTGAAGCTCCCCGTTGCAACGTTCCAGCACATCCTCGAAGGCTACAAAGTCGCACCGGAAATTGCGGCGCTGGGCGCCGGAGCCTCGATGTTCACCGACTGGTGGGGATACAAATTCGAAGTGTATGACGCGATTCCGTGGAATGGCGCGCTGATGCACGAAGCCGGCGTGATTGTCTCCTTCAACTCGGACGATCCGGAACTCGCGCGCCGGTTGAACACGGAAGCCGCGAAGGCCGTGAAATACGGCGGGATCACGCCGGCGGTGGCCCTGCAATTCGTGACCCTCAACCCCGCCAAACAATTGCGCATCGCGGATCGGGTGGGCTCGCTCGAACCGGGCAAGGATGCCGACCTCGTTATCTGGAGCGGGTCGCCACTCTCCACCCTGAGCCGGGTCGAGCAAACCTGGATCGACGGGCGGCGGTACTTCTCGCTCGAGGACGACGCCGCGATGCGCGCGGTGGATCAGGCCGAACGCGCCGCCCTCGTGCAAAAAGCCGTGATCCTCCGCCAGAAGACCCTCGCGAGCGGCGGGGCGGGTGAAAGCGGCGACGCGCCGGCGCCCGATAACGCAAAGCCGGCCATTCTGCAGCAGCTCGATCTGCTCTCCGCCCGCCACGTCCACGACCGCGGCTTGTATCACAATGGCCGTTACGCCGACGGTTGCGCCGCGGATTTCGGCCAACGGTAACCCCCACCTCCACCGCCATGCCACGCTTTCACCTGACTTTCGCCCTCGTTCTGGCCACCACCTCAACTCTTTCCGCCGCGCAAGTGCTGCCCGCCGTGCGCTCCGCCACGCCGCTGGTTTTGCGCGGCGGCACGGTGCATCCCGTCAGCGGGCCCGATCTGCCCGCCACGGATATTCTGGTGATGAATGGCCGGATTGCCGCGCTCGGACCCCAACTCGCGCTGCCCGCAGGAACCCGCGTCGTGGACGTCGCCGGCCGCCACGTGTATCCCGGGCTGATTGCCGCGCACACCTCCCTCGGACTCGAGGAAATTGGCAGCGTTTCCGCCACGGCGGACATTTCCGAGGTCGGCCCAATCAATCCCAATGCGCGGGCCCAAGTCGCCGTGAACCCGGATAATTCACACCTGGCGGTGACCCGGTTCAACGGGGTGCTCACCGCCCTGGTCGTGCCGCAAAACCGGACGCCGGCGGGCTCCGCCAGCCCCCTGATTGCCGGGCATTCCGCACTCATGCAGCTCGAAGGCTGGACGTGGGAGGACATGACAATCCGGGCCAGCGTGGGCCTGCACGTGTATTGGCCCAACATGACGATCGATCATCGGCCGGACGCGAAAAAGCCGGTCGTGGAACAAAAAAAGGACCTGGCCCTGAAGCTTCGAAGCATTCGCGATGCCTTTGCGGCTGCCCGCGCTTACCACCGCGCCAAAGACCACGGAACCACCGATACCGATTTGCGCTGGGAGTCCATGCGGGCGGTGATCCGCGGGGAACGGCCGGTATTTGTGCACGCGGACGAATTGAAGGAAATAACGGCCGCGCTGGATTGGGCCGCGAACGAACCGGGGCTGCGCCTGATTTTGGTCGGGGGCCTGGACGCGTGGCGGATGACCGAGCGCCTCAAGGCGGCCGATATCGCTGTCGTGCTCGGAGGGACCCATCAACTCCCGCTGCGCCGGGATGACGCGCACGACAGCGCATCCGCTGCGGCTGGGAAACTTCACGCCGCCGGCGTCCGTTTTTGCATCGCCCCGATCGACCCCATGAACGATCGCAATCTGCCGTATCAGGCGGCGAAAGCGTCAGCGCATGGCCTGCCTGCGGCCGAGGCGTTGAAAGCGATCACGCTGTATCCGGCCCAGATTCTCGGGGTGGCGGACGAACTCGGCGCAATCGAGGTCGGCAAACGCGCCACGCTGATCGTGACCGACGGAGACCCCCTCGAGATACCGACGCAGGTCCAAATCGCCCTCGTGGACGGCGCGGTGATCGAACTGCAGAGCCGGCAGTCGGAGCTGCACGCGAAGTACCAGGAGCGCATCCGCCGCAGTAACGAACAGCGCCGCGGCACGACACTCATCCGGCCCTAGTTCGCCCCTGAGCCCCGCCTATTCCCGTCATTCGCTTTCGACACCATCCACTTCAGAACCGCACCTTGATGATCCAACCCCACTCTGAAACCGGCGCGCCGTCCGCCGGTTCGACCATGCCCTTCGACGATGACGCTTGGGGCGACCTGCTCAACTACATCGAGGAGAAGCGGGTGATTCCGATCATTGGGCCCGAGTTGTTGCGGGTGGAAACCGAGACGGGGCCGCGCCTGCTCTACGACTGGCTGGCCGAGAAACTGGCGGCGCGCCTCAACGTCGATCCCTGCGCCTTGCCCGAAGCCTTTACGCTCAACGACGTGGTCTGCCAGTTTCTGGCCGGCCGGGGTCGCCGCGAGGAGGCCTACACCCGGTTGCGCACGATCCTGCGCGAGACGGCCTTTGCGCCGCCACCGGCGCTCCAGCAGCTCGCCCAAATCACCGACTTCGATCTGTTCGTCACCACCACCTTCGACCCGTTGCTCGAGCAGGCGATCAATGCGGAGCGGTTCGCCGGCGCCGCTTCCACCGAGGTGCTCGCCTATTCGCCGAACCGCGTGGCCGACCTCAGCGGCGAACGCGAGCACCAGACACGGCCCGTGGTGTACCACCTGCTGGGCCGGCTGTCGGCCTCGCCCACCTACGTGATTTCCGACGAAGACACGCTCGAGTTCATCTGCGCGCTGCAGAGCGAGCACCTCACGCCCGAGAAACTGTTTCACGAACTCGAGCACAATCATCTGCTCCTGATCGGCGGCAATTTTTCCAACTGGCTCGCGCGTTTTGTCCTGCGCATGGCCAAGCGCCGCCGCTTGTCGGATCCGCGCGACGTGGGCGAAGTCATCGCCGACGGCCAGTCCATCCACAATCAACGGCTGGTATCATTTCTCCAGCACGTGAGCGCGCACACCCGGATGTTTCACGGGGCCGAAAAATTCGTCGACGAGCTCCACCGCCGCTGGCGCGAGCGCCGCGGCAGCGGCACGGTCAAAAGCTCCGGTTCTGCCGCGCCGCGGCTGCTCGCGCCCGCGCGCGAGATGCCCGACAACGCGGTGTTCGTCAGCTATGCGCGCGAGGACCTCGCCGCGGTGCAGCGCCTCAAGTCCGCCCTCGACGCCGCCGGCATCGTCACCTGGTTCGATCTGGAGCGGCTGGAGAGCGGCGACGATTACGACCGCAAGATCCGGCAGAACATCGCGCGCTGCTCCGTTTTTCTGCCGGTGATCTCCGCCACGACGCAACGGAGGCTGGAGGGCTATTTCCGCCGCGAGTGGAGCTATGCCGTCGACCGTGCGCGCAACATCGCCGAGGGCGCCGTCTTCATCCTGCCAGTGTGCATCGACGCCACGGCGGAAGCTGAGGCGCACGTGCCCGACAAGTTCAAAACGCTGCATTTCACGCGCCTGCCGGCGGGTGAGGCGTCGGCGGATTTCAGCCGCCGGTTGCAGGATCTCCTGCACGCGCGGCGCGCCTGACCCAACGCCCCACCCATGAATTTCATCGACCCGCAGAATCCCTGGCTCGGCCTCGCCTCGTTCACCGAAGAAACGCGCGCGTATTTTCACGGGCGCGACGAGGAGGTCGGCGAACTCGGCCGCCGCGTGCAGCGCAAGCTGCTCACCGTGCTCTTCGGCCAATCCGGTCTCGGCAAGACGTCCATTCTCCGCGCCGGGATTGTGCCGCGGCTGCGACGGGAAGGATTTTGTCCCGTGTATGTGCGGCTGGATTACGGCCAGGATTCGCCGCCCCCCTCCGAACAAATCAAACAGGCCATCCAGCACGCCACCGCGGGCTCGGCGCAATGGGCGCACCCGGGCGTGGCGCGCACGGGGGAATCGCTTTGGGAATTCCTGCACCACCGGGACGACATTCTGCGCGACGCGGACGGCCAAACGCTCACGCCGCTGCTGATATTCGACCAGTTCGAGGAAATTTTCACGCTGGCCCAAGGCGATGACTTCGGCCGGCAGCGGGCCGCTCAATTCCTGGAGGATCTCGCGGACTTGGTGGAAAACCGGGCCCCGCGCGCGCTCGAAACCCGGCTCGAAGCCGACGATTCGGGCGCGGAGAATTTCGATTTTTCGCGGGCCGACTACCGCATCCTGATCGCGCTCCGGGAGGATTACCTCGCCCATCTTGAGGGCCTGAAAGCCATCATGCCGTCCGTCACGCAAAATCGGATGCGCCTCGCCCGGATGAGCGGAACCCAGGCGCTGGCGGCCGTCACCGGCCCAGGCGGCGCCTTGGTCAGTGAGGACGTCGCGCGGTCGATCGTGCGCTTTGTCGCGGGCGGCGCCGAGTTGGCGCGCGCCGAGGTCGAGCCGTCCCTGTTGAGCCTCGTCTGCCGCGAACTGAACGAAACCCGCCGCGCCGGCGGGCACGCCGCCATTTCCGCCGACCTGCTGGAGGGCTCGCGCGAGACCATCCTGACGGAATTCTACGAACGCGGGCTGGCCGATCAGCCGCCGGGCGTCCGTGCGTTCATTGAGGACGAACTGCTGACCGACTCGGGCTACCGGGAGAGCATCGCGCAGGAACGCGCGACGAAGGGCTTTGCGGCCGCGGGCGCGACCCCGGATGCCTTGGCCACCTTGATTGACCGGCGCT
>JBEENF010000246.1:0-5969 GCA_041192325.1 Verrucomicrobiota bacterium | reverse complement strand
GCTGAAGAATCCGCCCCCGCAAAAAAACATCTGGGAGGAAATCGTCCGCCGCCTGCTTAATCCCAAGTTCGAAGTGACCATCGGTGTGGTCGGCAAGTACATCGAGCTCCAGGATGCGTACAAATCCGTTTACGAATCCATCACGCACGCGGGCATCGCGAACAACTGCAAGGTCGTCATCCGCCGGATCGATGCGGAGGACTTGGAAAAGAAAAACGGCCTCGCGCTGTTAAAGAATCTCGATGGCATCCTCGTTCCCGGCGGTTTTGGGGACCGCGGCACGGAAGGCAAAATTGCCGCGGCCAAATTCGCGCGCGAAAACAAAGTGCCCTACTACGGCTTGTGTCTCGGGCTGCAGATCGCGGTGATCGAATTCGCCCGCAATGTGCTCAAGCTCGAGGGCGCGAACAGCACGGAATTCGATCCGCGAGCCGCCCATCCCGTCATTAACATGATGGAGGAGCAGAAGAAGATCATCGATAAGGGGGCGACGATGCGCCTGGGCAGTTACGAGTGCGCATTAACCCCGGGAACACTCGCGCACAAGGCCTATGCCACGGACAGTGTGCGCGAACGTCACCGGCATCGTTATGAGGTCAACAACGCCTATGTCGGCCAGTTGCAACGCGGCGGGATGGTCGTGAGCGGCGTGAACCCACGGCGGAATCTCGTCGAGGTGATCGAGCTGAAGAACCATCCGTGGTTTCTCGGCACGCAGGCGCATCCGGAATTTCAGTCGAAGCCCAACCGCGCGCATCCCTTGTTTGCCGCGTTTATCGGCGCGGCGTTGAAGCGCCGGCGGGCCGCCGGGAAACCCAAGGCGTCGGCGGCGGCCAAGCGGTCCGCTCGCTAGCACCGGTTTGCGTCGACTTCCCCGCCCGCGACTTTTCGACTCCGCGCTGCGCCGTGCTCTTCGATTCCAGCAAACTTCTCCTCATCGCGGGCCCCTGTTCGCTCGAAAACGAGCGGGTGTGTCGCACGGTGGCCGCGGCGTTGGTGGAGTTGCAGCGGACGCAGCCGGAATTGAACATCGTTTTCAAGGGCTCCTTCGACAAAGCGAACCGCACCTCGCTGGCCGGCGATCGCGGCACGGGCATCGCGGCGGGCCTCGAGCTGCTCGCCATGGTGAAGCGGGAATTCGGATTTCCGGTGCTCACGGATGTGCACGAGACCGTCCAGCTTCCGGCGGTGGCCGCCGTGTGCGACATCATTCAAATCCCGGCGTTTCTGTGCCGGCAGACCGACCTGCTCCTCGCGGCGGCGGCCACCGGACGCGTGGTCAATGTGAAGAAGGGACAGTTTCTCTCGCCGCAGGAGATGGTGCACGTCACCGCCAAACTGCGGGAAGGTCACGCCGCCGAAATTTGGCAGACGGAGCGGGGGACCACCTTCGGCTACCAGAACCTCGTGGTCGACATGCGCTCATTTCCGATTCTCCGCCAAAACGGGTTTCCCACGATTTTCGATGCCACCCACAGTGTACAGTTGCCGGGCGCCGGGGGCGGGAAAAGCAGCGGACAGCGTGAATTCGTGCCGCCGCTCGCCCGGGCCGCGCTGGCCGCCGGGGCGCAGGGCTTGTTCATCGAAACGCATCCCGATCCCGCGAACGCGATCAGTGATGGCCCCAACATGATCTCGCTCGCCGATTTGCCCGCGCTGCTCACCGCGTGCCTCGCCGTTTGGCGGGCGGTGCGTTAACCATTTCGGCTCCGTTACCGCGCCAGAAGGCCCCGCGGTGGCAGCAAGCGAACTCGGGTGGCGGCCCGACCGCCTGGCCGGGCGCGGCGGATTCGGTGATCGAAGGTCACTTGCCCGGAAGCTCGGGCAGCGAAATGCGAATGGCACGCGGGGTGCTCTGTGCGGGGGCCGCGGAAAACGTTTTTGGAACAAAAAGTTACCCTCCCCCTTGGCGCCGTCCCACTATGAAATCCGTCCTGGAAAAAGCTCCCGCTGTCCATCCCGGTGTACAGCATCCGCTTGAACCGCTGACCGCCCTCGAAATCACCACCGTGGTCGCGGTGCTTCGGGCCCAGCGCAAGCTCAATGCCACCACGCGTTTTGTGTCCGTCGTGCTGCAGGAGCCCGCGAAGGATGCGCTGCGCGCGACAGATGCCGCCGGCGCACTCAAGCGCGACGCCTTTGTGGTGCTTTTCGACAACGCCAGCAACGAGTGTTACGAAGCCGTCGTGTCGATCAACGGCCGGTCGGTGACGTCCTGGCGGCACGTGCCCGGCGTGCAACCGACGATGACGGCTGACGAGCAATTGGAGTGTGAGGCCGCCGTGCTGCAGAGCGTGGAATTTCGCGAGGCTTGCCGGCGGCATGGCGTCACCGACATTGGGCGGGTGATGGTCGACATCTGGACAGTCGGAAATTACGGCGCCGAGGAGGAAAGTACCAAACGGCTGGCCCGGCCGCTTTGTTTTGTGCGTTCCGACCCGACCGATAACGGTTACGCGCGACCGATCGAAGGTCTGAGGCCTGTCGTTGATCTCAATCTCATGCATGTCATTCGTGTGGAGGATTACGGTTATACGCCATTGCCGCCGCATCCCGCCAATTATCGGGCCGACCGCGTGCCAAATCTTCGGACTGATGTGAAGCCGCTTGAGATTATTCAGCCTGAGGGCCCGAGCTTCTCGGTCAGTGGGAATCAAGTGAGCTGGCAGAAATGGAATTTCGTCATCGGCTTCAATTCGCGCGAGGGCCTTACGCTGCATGACGTTTCGTACACCGATGAGGGGCGCAAACGATCGATCCTCTATCGCGCGTCGCTTTCGGAAATGGTCGTGCCTTACGGGGACCCGGGCGCGTCCCAGAAGCGGAAGAACGCCTTCGACACCGGCGAATACGGCATGGGCCAGTGCGCCAACAGTCTTGAACTCGGCTGCGACTGCCTGGGTCACATTCGGTACTTCGACGCGGCCATGACCAATAGCCGCGGCGAACTTCTCGTGTTCAAAAACGCCATCTGCATGCACGAGGAGGACTACGGAATACTTTGGAAGCACACGGACCGGCGCGACAATCACGTGGAAGTCCGGCGCTCGCGCCGGCTCGTGGTCTCCTCGATCTCCACGGTGGAAAATTACGAATACGGCTTCTTCTGGTATCTCTATCAGGACGGAAACATCCAGTTTGAGATCAAGCTCACCGGCATTCTCTCGCTGGGCGCGCTCCCCGCCGGGGTGAAATCGCCGTACGGCAACCTCGTTGCGCCGCAGCTGTACGCGCCCAATCACCAGCACTTCTTCAACATGCGGTTGGACTTCGATCTCGATGGTCAGGCCAACTCCGTCTACCAGGTCGATGTCGGGCCCGATCCCGTGGGACCCGACAACCCGTTTGAGAACGCCTTTTCCGCGCAGGCGAAGCGACTGGATTTCGAGCAGGAGGCGCGCGCCAATCTAAGCCTCGAGCGCGGTCGTTATTGGAAGATCGCCAACGACAACGTGAAGAATGGCGTCGACGAATCCGTGGCGTATAAATTTGTGCCGGGGGACAACTGCGTGCCTTACGCTTCTCCGAATGCGAGCTGGCGCCAGCGCGCCGGCTTTGTGAACCACCACGTCTGGGTGACGCCTTATGATGCCAGCGAAATGTTCGGCGCGGGGGACTATCCGAATCAACACGTTGGCGGCGAAGGCCTGAGCAAATGGACGCAACAGAATCGCGCCATCGCGAATCGCGATATCGTTTTTTGGTACACCATGGGGCACACGCACATCCCGCGGCCGGAGGATTATCCGGTCATGCCCGCCGCGTACCTCGGTTTTCTCCTCAAGCCCGTGGGATTCTTCAAAATGAATCCGGGCAATGACCTCGCGCCCGCGAAGCCCGCCTGCCATGGCTGAAACCGGGTTCGCGCAGCACCCCGCCGCGGACTTTCTCAAGCGGGCGGTGCGGTCCGCTTCGCGGAGTCGCGGGCGACTTTCCACCGCGGCGCTGGTTCTCGCTGTTTTGGCGCCCAAGTGCCCCCTCTGCGGCGTCGTGTATTGCGGCGTGGCGAGCGCCACGGGGCTCGTGGTGCTGCCGGAGCTGCCCGGCGTTTTCTGGAGTGTGGCGGTGCCGCTGGCCGGGATCGTAAGCGTGCAAGCCCTTCAGGCTCTTCGGCGCGAAAGGTACGTCGGCTGCAGCGCAAGCGCCACAGGAGTGTTCCTGGTGTTGCTGGGAAAGACTTGGACGACGGCGCCGGATGGGATGGTCTACGCGGGCCTGGCGCTAATGCTGCTGGGCGCGGTCATGAGTCGGTCCGGGTGATCGAGCCGGTCGCGCCGCTGCAGGGCCATCCATCCGAGCGAGGCAAGAAATGCCTTCCGGGTTTGACTCCAGTGATTCCGGCGCGTGCAGTCCAAGGGCATGCGTTTCCCCTGGCCCCGCGCGTGGTTTGTGTTCGGCATCGCCTTTGGCTTGCCGGCCAGCGGCGCGGAAAAAATCGATTTCACGCGGCAGATCCTGCCGATTTTGTCTGATGCGTGCTTTCGCTGCCATGGCCCGGACGCGTCATCGCGCGAAGCCAAGCTGAGGCTGGATGAACGCGAGGGACTGTTTCGCACGCGGGATGAAATCACCGTCGTCGCGCCGGGAAAACCGGCCGAGAGCGAGCTTGTCCTGCGCATCACCAGCCAGGACGAGGACGAGGTCATGCCGCCGCGCGAGTCGGCCCGCCCGCTCAAGCCCGCGGAAATCGATTTGTTGAAACGGTGGGTGGCCGCCGGCGCGCCGTGGAGCCGCCACTGGGCCTACGCTCCACCGGTCCCGCCGATCCTGCCGAAGATCACAGGCGGGCTGGCCGGCCGGGTCCGCAATCCCATCGATGCGTTTGTGTTTGCCCGCCTGCAGCGGGAAGGACTGAAGGCGGCGCCGGAAGCGCCTGCGGCTGCATTGTTGCGCCGGCTCTCGCTCGATCTCACGGGATTGCCTCCCGCGCCGGCTGAACTCGAAGCGTTCCTGGCCGATCGTTCGCCGCAGGCTTATGAACGCGCCGTCGATCGGCTGCTCGCGTCGCCGCGCTATGGCGAGCGCTGGGCGTGGGACTGGCTCGATCTTGCCCGCTATGCCGACACGAATGGATTTCAGGGCGATCCGGAACGGACGATGTGGCCGTGGCGCGACTGGGTCGTGAACGCGCTCAACGCCAACATGCCTTACGACCGCTTCACCCTCGAGCAACTGGCGGGCGATTTGTTGCCCGAGGCCACCCAGGAGCAGAGGATCGCTTCGGGGTTCCATCGCAACAACATGTTCAATGGCGAAGGCGGTCGAATCGCCGAGGAAACGCGCGTCGAAAACGTTTTCGACCGCGTGGAAACCACCGCGACGGTCTGGCTCGGCAGCACGTTTACGTGTGCCCGCTGCCACGATCACAAATACGACCCGATCACCCAGCGCGATTACTACGCGCTGTTCGACGTGTTTAACCAAATGTCGGAAACGGGCAAAAATGGCGGCGGCCAGGTGGCGCCGGTCCTCGACTTGTCGACGCCCGGGGAGCGCGAGGCACTGAAAACGGCCACGCGCGTCGTCGACGAAGTCGCTGCGCAAACCGAGGCTTTTGAACTGCGCAAATTCCCGCGACCCGCCGGCGTCCCGCTGACGGAATCCGAGGCCGCGCGGCTCCCGGGTAATCTGCCGAACTACATTGCCCGACTCGAGCCGAAGCGGCGCGGCGTCGACTCGCTGCTCGAGTCGGTGAGTTATTTTCGCCAGCATGATCCCGAGTACGCGGCGGTGCTCGAGCAACAGCTGAACGCGGTGCGCGCCCGCGACGCGACCGCCAGTCGAATTTCGCGAGTGATGATCATGGATCAGCTGACGGAGCCGCGGGACACGTTCATCCTCTCGAAAGGATCGTATGAAAACAAAACGGAGGCGCAGGTGTTTGGCGCCATCCCGGCGATCTTTCGCGGCGCTGCGAAAACCGCGGCGCCGGGGGAACGGATTAACCGTCTTGATCTGGCGCGCTGGTT
>JBEENF010000245.1:0-5980 GCA_041192325.1 Verrucomicrobiota bacterium | reverse complement strand
CTTCAAGCCACGTGCCCCGATCGGGGATGATGCGGAACGAATGAAGCGGTTTGCCGTTCGGATGCGGGGTGACCTCGAAGGCAATGCCGGGCGAACGGTGCAACTGGGAAACCACGACGCGTTCCGCGCCGTTGATGATGAACGAACCGCGTTCAGTCACCATGGGGATCTCGCCCATGTAAATATCCTCGTCCTTGATGAAATCTTCCTCGCGGAGCCGAAGCTTGACGTAGAGCGGCACCGAATAGGTGATCCCCTCGCGCAAGCACTCAAGCTCGGTGTTTTTGGCCTCACCCAAATTATAGGAGACGTACTCCAGCGTCAGCCTCTCGTCATAGGAGAGAATGGGAAACACCTCACGAAAAACCGCTTCCAAGCCTTGGGGCTTGCGCTGCTTCTCAGGCACGCCTTTTTGCAAAAAATCGAGATACGACGTGATTTGAATCTCAATGAGATTCGGCGGCTGGATCACTTCGCGAAGTTTGCCGAAGTTAATGCGTTCGGACTGAGTGCGGTCGGCCATGGGATTCCCGGTAAAAAATTAGAAACGAAAACAGGACGCGACTCGACGCTGGAAGCGCGAGAGGCGGGCAACAAAAAGAACGAAAGGAGAAAAGGCAAAGGACAGGCCGTGCGGTGGCACGGCCTGTCCTGAAGAATTGGGATGTCTTGCGATGGAAATCGCCAACTGGCTTACTTGAGCTCGACCTTGGCCCCGGCGGCCTCGAGCTTCTTTTTGATTTCCTCGGCCTCGGCCTTGGGAGCGTTCTCCTTGACAGGCTTTGGCGCGCCTTCGACGAGATCCTTCGCCTCCTTGAGGCCGAGGCCCGTGATGGCGCGGACTTCCTTGATGACGCCAATTTTGTTGGCGCCGGCTTCCTTGAGGACAACCGTGAATTCGGTCTGTGCCTCCGCGGTGGGAGCCGCAGCGGCGCCCGCAGGCGCAGCAGCAACGGCGGCCGCAGCCGATACGCCCCACTTGCCTTCGAGGTCCTTAACGAGGTTGGCGAGATCGATTACGGTCTGACTCGATAGCCACTCGATTACTTGGTCTTTGGTGATATTGCTCATGATGTCTGCTCCTGGACGGAAACTAGCGATTTCGAAAGGTGAAATGCGTTTAAGAGACGTATCTCCTAGCCCCGCCCGAATTGGATTTTTGTCCCGTAAATTCCGGAGGAATCCCCGGAAGGCACAGGAAAGTGTTTAAAAAATAGCTCAAGCGGCCGGCGCAGCCGGCTGCTCCTTCTTGACCTTGGCGTCCAGCACGCGGACGAACGCGCCGGCATTGCTTGTGAGCAAGCCGAGGAATTGGGAACGAAGCGCTTCAAACGGAGGCAAGTCGGCAATCTTCGCCAGATCACCGGCGCTGATCAGCTTCTTGTCGAAGACGCCGACCTTGATTTCGAGCTTCTGCTTTTCGTCAAAGAACTTTTTCAGTACTTTCGCGACTCCTGCCGAGTTCTTGCCGCCCACGACGACCGCGGTCGGGCCGGCCAGGGAGGCTTCGAGTTCGGGCAGCCCCATCGCTTTGGCAGCGACCCGCAGGGAACTGTTCTTCACCACGTGGAACTCGGCTTTTTCCACCGCGAGCCGCTTGCGCAACTCTGCCGTATCCTGGACGGTTACTTTGGTGAAATTGGCGAGGATGACGTAATCGGACTTCTTAAGATGAGTCTCGACCTCGGTAATCAGATATTGTTTTTCGGCTCTCATGGTCGGTCTCCTCAGTATTTGCTGAATTCGGTGGAAGCGATACGCACGCTCGGGCTCATGCTCGAGGAAATCGTCACGCTCTTAATGTACTGGCTGCCTTTGAAGGAGCCTGGCTTGGACTTGCCGACGGCTTCGAGGACCGATTGAACGTTTTCCAAAATCTGGGCGGGCGTGAATGAACGCTTTCCAACGCCGACGCCAATATTCGCGGTCTTGTCCATCTTGAATTCCACGCGGCCAGTCTTCACGGCCTTGATCCCCGCGGCGATGTCATCCGTAACCGTGCCGGACTTGGGGTTGGGCATGAGTCCTTTCGGACCGAGAACCCGCGCCAGTGTGCGGACGGTCTTCATCGCTTCCGTGGTGGCAATGGCGATGTCGAAGTCGAGCCAGCCCTCATTGATCTTCTGCATCATGTCCTGCAGACCGGCGAAGTCGGCGCCCGCCGCGATCGCTTTTTGCGGATCGTCGGTGAACACCAGCACCCGCACCTTCTTGCCGGACCCGTTGGGCAGCGGTGTGGTGCCGCGAACGTTCTGGTCGCCGGAGGTCGCATCGACGCCCAGACGGAATGAGAGCTCGACGGTCTCGTCGAACTTGGCTTGGGGAAATTTCGCAAGAATATCAACCGCGTCCTTGAGCGGATAATCCTTGGCGAGATCAGCGACCTTGATGGCGCTGGTGTATCGTTTGCTGTGTTTTTTTGCCATGATGACTCCTTGCGGTGCGAACGGCCGGGGCCTCCCGCTGAGTTTATTGTTTGCGGCGGAGACGGTTCACCCGTGACGAAGCACGCGAGAAGCCGTCGCCCACCAAAAAATTAGTCAACGACCTCGATGCCCATGTTACGGGCAGTGCCAGCGATGACTTTCATCCCGGCTTCCGGATCGTTGGCGTTCAAGTCTGCTTTCTTGAGATTATAGATCTCCAACAGTTGTTTCTTGGTGACCTTGCCCACCTTGTCTTGGTTGGGCTTGCCAGAACCGCTCGCGATGTTCGCGGCCTTCTTGAGCAACACCGAAGCCGGTGGCGACTTCAGGATGAACGTAAAGCTCTTGTCCGAAAACACCGTGATAACCACGGGAAGAATCATCCCGTTTTGGTCTTTGGTGCGGGCGTTGAACTCCTTACAGAACGCCATGATGTTTACGCCTTGCGCGCCCAAAGCAGGACCGACGGGCGGCGCGGGATTGGCAGCCCCGGCGGGCAACTGGAGACGAATATAACCTTGGATCTTCTTGGCCATGGAATTTAAAAGTGTGGCAGGTGATTAGAACTTGGACAGTGGCTGGCAGCGGCGGAGGTCGAGGACAAACTACTCCGAAAGGCGTTGAACCTGCCAGTATTCGAGCTCGACCGGAGTGAAACGGCCGAAAATGGAGACGGAAACCTTGAGCTTGCCGCGATCCGGATCGATTTCGTCGATGCGACCGGTCAACGACGCGAAGGCTCCGTCGGTGATCTTTACTTCCTCGCCAACTGAATATTGGACTTTCGGCACTTCCTTGCCGCTGGCCGCTTCAATTCGCGAGTAGATTTCGTCTATTTCCGACTGGCGCAGCGCCGCGGGGCGATCTCCGCCGACAAACCCGATGACCCCGGTGGTCTCCTTGACGAAATACCACGGCTTGTTGATCAACTTACCCTCTTCATCAAAGAGGCGGGCCTGAATGAAAACGTAGCCGGGATAAAGTTTCCGGACCTTGGTGGATTTTTTGCCGCCCTTGACCTCCGAAACGACCTCCGTGGGAAGAAGCACCTCGAAAATGCAGTCATCAAGTTCCTCCGCCTTCTTAAATTTGTCGATGTAGATCTTCACCTTGTTCTCCTGGCCGGAGAGCGTGTGAAGCGCGAACCACTGAGCGCCGGGAGGCGCAGACGTTTGGGCGGACATGGCAGACAAGCGGGTTAAGTCACCAGATCGGTGAAAAGGCTTACAACCTGAACCAGCGAAAAATCGCTGATGGCAGTAAAGAGCCCGAGAATGAAGACAGCAACGATCACCACGACCGTGGAATCGCGCAATTCGGTCTTCGTGGGCCACGAAGCTTTTTGAAGCTCATCGACCATCTCACCGAGGAAAATTCGGGTACTGCGGAACGGGTTTTTCATTGCGAAAATATGGCAGGCGCGGAGGGACTCGAACCCCCAACCGACGGTTTTGGAGACCGCTACTCTACCAATTGAGCTACACGCCTGTAAGTGGCTTTCTTAGACGACGCAGCCGAGGCCCCGTTGCGAGGCCTCGGCGAGGTCGAGTTAACGGTTGTTTATACCTTACTCGATAATGTCGGTGATGCGACCGGCGCCGATGGTGCGACCGCCTTCGCGGATGGCAAACTTCTGCGTCTTTTCCATCGCGATCGGAACGATGAGATCGATTTCCACGGCGATGTTGTCACCAGGCATGATCATCTCAACGCCCTTGGGCAGATTGACGATTCCGGTCACATCTGTCGTCCGGAAGTAGAATTGCGGGCGATAGCCATTAAAGAACGGGGTGTGCCGGCCACCTTCGTCCTTCGAGAGGACGTAGATTTCGGCCTTAGCCTTCTTGTGCGGTTTGATGGACTTCGGGGCGGCGAGAACCTGACCGCGCTCAATGCCTTCTTTTTCAATACCGCGCAGGAGCAAACCGACGTTGTCGCCGGCTTGGCCGCTATCAAGCAGCTTCCGGAACATTTCGATGCCAGTTACGACCGTGGTGGTGGTGTCCTTGAGACCGACGATTTCGACGGTGTCGTTGAGCTTGACGATCCCGCGTTCAATACGCCCGGTGGCGACGGTGCCACGGCCAGTGATCGAGAACACGTCTTCAACGGACATCAGGAAGGGCTTGTCCATCTCGCGCACGGGCTCGGCGATTTCGGTATCAATCGCGGTCATGAGATCCGCGATGGCCTTTTCGCCTTCCGGCTTGCCTTCCAGGGCTGCGGTCGCGGATCCGCGGATGATCTTCGCGGTCTTGCCGTCAAATTGATACTTGGTCAGCAGGTCGCGAATTTCCTCTTCGACGAGTTCGAGCAAGTCAGGATCGTCGATGAGGTCGACCTTGTTCAGGAATACCACGATATTCGGCACGCCAACCTGACGGGCCAGCAGGATGTGCTCGCGGGTCTGCGGCATCGGACCGTCAGCGGCCGAGACCACAAGGATCGCACCGTCCATTTGCGCGGCGCCGGTGATCATGTTCTTGACGAAGTCGGCGTGGCCGGGGCAGTCGACGTGCGCGTAGTGGCGCTTGTCGGACTCGTATTCCACGTGAGCAACGGAAATCGTCACGATTTTGGAGGCGTCACGGACCGTGCCGCCTTTGGCGATGTCAGCGTAGGTCTTCACCTCGGCCAGGCCTTTGCGAGCTTGCACCGCGAGAATCGAGGTGGTCAGCGTTGTTTTGCCGTGATCGACGTGGCCGATCGTGCCGACGTTCACGTGCGGTTTCTTGCGTTCGAATGTGCCTTTAGCCATGGGAGACGGATGTTTGGGTGATGATGAAATGCGACCTCTGGTTTAACGTCGTAGAAGCCTAAGCCGACGTGTTTTCTGACCTGGAGCCCAGAAACGGATTCGAACCGTCGACCTCCCCCTTACCAAGGGGGTGCTCTACCAACTGAGCTATCTGGGCAGAATAAGGGAGTGCCAAAAAACGAAAAGAGCCGGAGAAAGTGCGACCCGCCGTTTCCACCGTCAACAGCAAATTGGCGCAAACTCCACAATTCTACGGTCCAACGATAACGCGATAGAAACCCGGCGGTAAACGTTCGCCGATCCGGAAGGTTTTCGTGAGGAAGGTCTGAAAATAACTCTCCACCTCCTCGACATCCGAACGCTCGCTGATCACCAACGGTGCAACCAATCCCGCGGCGTCCACGGCGGCAAGGAACTCCATGGGGCGCCACGGTTTGCCAGCAGGTGGTTTCGCCTGCAGCAGCGGCTCGCCCATGATTTGCCGATTGGTTCCCACATTTCGGACCTCCACAAAGCCGCCCCGCGCCGGCAAGGGTGCCCCCGAAAGCCCGCCTTGCCCCAATCCGTACCAAGGAGTTACCGCGTCGTTTAACATAACTTCCGCCGGCATCACCGCTATTTCCACGGGGTTCGACAGGGCGAGCTTGAGGTCCGCTTCGCCGAAAGTCACACGCACCGCATCCTGTTCCAGTACCGACTGGCCCATGTCCGGCCGGCGGATCCGAGGCACCGCGACATTCCGGTCGGTGGGGAGGAAAAGGGGGGTTTGGTCGTTCATGATCATTTCCTCCCGGGT
>JBEENF010000244.1:0-6018 GCA_041192325.1 Verrucomicrobiota bacterium | reverse complement strand
CTTTCAGCTGCAAACCCGACGGCAGTTTTTCGGTCGGGCGGCGACCGGGCTGGGGAGCGCTGCCCTGAGCGCGCTCGCGGCCAATTCGCTGTTGGGCGCATTCACGAAGGCGCGCGCCGAGGGGCTGTTGCCCGCGGGGGCCGAACGGCTGCCGCACATGGCCCCGAAAGCCAAGCGCGCAATCTATCTGTTCATGGGCGGGGCGCCGTCCCAAGTCGACATGCTCGACTACAAGCCCGGACTCGCCACCCAGTTCGACAAAGACATGCCCCCGTCGATTCTGGGCGCGGGGCAGCGCAATGCGTCGAACATCCGTCAAGCGCGCCTCGCGATTGCGCCGTCGCCGTACTCGTTCAAACAATACGGCAAGTCCGGCGCCTGGGTGAGCGAACTGCTGCCTTGGACAGCGAAGATCGTCGATGACATCGCGATCATCAAGAGCCTGCACACGGATGTCATCAATCACGACTCGGCGGTGCAATTTATCCTCACCGGCAACGCAGTGGCGGGAAAGGCCTCCATCGGCGCGTGGGTGTCCTATGGGTTGGGCAGCATCAGCGAAAATCTCCCGACGTTCGTGGTGCTGGTGTCGAAGGCGACGACCACTGACGGCGTGCAGGCGGTTTTCCCGAATTTTTTCGGCAGCGGCTTTCTGCCGGCGACCCACGCCGGAATTCCCCTTCGCTCTGAAGGCGAGCCCGTGCTTTTCTTAAAGGATCCCAAGGGGCTGTCACGCGATGCACGGCGCGCGATGGTCGACGGAGTTCGCGAACTGAACGCGGCGACTTACGACGAAGTGGGCGATCCGGAAATTCATTCCCGCATTGATGAGTACGAGATGGCGTTTCGCATGCAGACGGCGGTCCCGGAACTGACGGACCTGAGCGGCGAGTCGGCGGAAACGTTTGAGCTCTACGGGCCGAAATCGCGCATTCCCGGCACGTTTGCCAACCAGTGCCTCATGGCGCGGCGGATGGCCGAACGCGGCGTGCGTTTCACCCAGATCTTCAATCGCGGTTGGGATTCGCACAAGAGCCTGCCGACGCACCTGCCGATCCTCTGTGATGACATCGATCGGCCCTGTTACGCGTTGATCACCGATCTGAAACGGCGCGGCTTGCTTGACGATACGCTCGTGGTCTGGGGTGGCGAGTTTGGTCGCACGGTTTACAGCCAGGGCGCGCTGACCCGCGAAGACTTCGGCCGCGATCACCACGGAAAGTGCTTCACGATGTGGATGGCGGGTGGCGGCATCAAATCAGGCGTGGTTTACGGCGAGACGGACGACTTTAGTTACAACATCGTGCGGGACCCGACCCACGTGCGCGACCTGAACGCGACGATCCTGCACCAACTCGGCCTCGATCATGATCGCCTGACCTACAAGTTCGAAGGTCTTGACCAGAAATTGACGGGGACGCAGCCGGCCAGGGTCATTAAAGCGCTCGTCGCCTGAGTTGCGGTATCACCGGCAGTTGCCGCTAACTCATGGGTCGGCGCGTTGGGTCGAGCCATGCTTATTGTGGTGGGATAACCGCGCCACAAATTCCAGCGCCGTGTAATCCGCTGCTTGTTGCAGAGACGATTTCGCCTCAACTTCAGTCCCATGCTTACTCCTGAAAGCCGGCTGCGCGATTTTCCACCGCTCGCGGCGATGACGTACCTCAATACCGCCGCCGAGAGCATTCCTCCGGTATGCGTGGGGGAGGCAATTCACGCCTACTGGGAAGACAAACTGCGGGGGATGGATGGACGCGTGGGCCATTACGCCCAAGTGGAGCTGTGCCGGGAAATCTGCGCGCGGATGATTGGTCGCGAAACGGCTGAGGTGGGATTTTGCTCCTGCAGTTCCGAGGCCTACAATCTGCTCGCCACGGCGTTGAATCTGAAATCCGGCGACGAAGTCGTCGTCAACGATCTCGAATACCCGGCGGGCGCCACCCCGTGGTTGCGCGCGGCGCAGCCCCCCCAAGTGCGGCTTTGGACGGCGAGAAACGGTGAACTCATGGTGGAGGATCTCATTCCCTTGCTGAACGCGCGCACCCAGCTCGTTCAGGTGTCCCTCGTGAGCTTTTACAACGGGCACCGGATTGCATGGGCTCCGCTGCGCGATGCGGTCCGCCGCCTAGCGCCGCAAGCGGTGCTCTCAGTGGACATCACCCAGGCCTTGGGGCGCGTGCCCCTAGACTGCGGAGATGCGGATATCATGATTTCCAGTACGCATAAATGGACCCTGGGCATCCACGGTGGATGCATCATCGGCATTCCGAAATCGCGAGCGAACCGGCTGACGACGCATGCGGGCGGCTGGAACCACCTCACCAATGCCTTCGATTCGGACCGTTTCGAACGGGCCGTGGTCATGGAAGGCGCGGCGAGCTATTCCGTGGGCATGCCGAATTTCGTTTCGCTCTACGCGCTTAACGCCGCGCTGCGATATTTGGAGCGAATTGGAGTGGCGGCAGTCGCGCGTCACGCTGATCCGTTGGTGGCCGCGGCGCACCGCGGACTGCAAGAGCTGGGACTGGAGCCGATGTCGCCGCACCGACCCGAAAACTCCGCGGGCATCCTGGCGTTTCGGCATGCGAAATCGGCTGCAATTCACGCCGCGCTCGAACGGGAAAATATTCACGTGATGCACAGCGCCGGCCGACTGCGCATTGCGGTGCACGGCTACAACACCGCCGCGGACATTGCGAAGCTGCTCGCCGTTTTGCGCGAAACGTTGCCGCGAGTCTGATGCGGGTGTGGCGGCCCCGCGCCCCCGTACAACGTCTTTGGTCTAGGCCGAGAAGAAGATTTTCTCCGCGGTCCGGCGCAGCATCCACTCGCGATCGGTGGCGGAAAGAAAATTCAGGCCATTCCGGATCAGGCCGATGGAAGCGGCGTAGGTGTGGTCCTTCTGCACCTGATAGGGACAATCGCTGGCCCACATCAACCGCTCCGCGCCGAACGCGTCGCGCAGCCGTTTGATCAACGGCGCCAGGTCAGTGTACGGAGGCTGTTTCTTCCCTAAGGCGTAAAATGCCGATGTCTTCACGTGCACGAGCGGGAACCGCGCGAGTGCGCACAACGCGGCGAGATCCGACTCGCGAATTTCGCCGTCGGCGCCAACGCGGCCGCAATGATCAATCACCACGCGCGTGCGCGGAAAGCGCTCGCACAGTTTCGCCACCGCGGGAAACGCCGCGGGATTGATCAGCGGACACATCGCGAGGCCGTCATCGGCGCCGGCTTTCCACATGGCGGCCATGCCGGGGGAGGTGAGCCAGGACGCGGCATTCGGCTCTGGCGGTCGAATGCGAAAACCGCGGACCCCGCCGCGCGCCAGTTCCCGCATGCGATCCTGCGGCTGCGGCCCATTTTCGTCGACAAGGCCGACGCCGGAAAACACGCCGGGAAAGCGGCGCATCGAGTCCAGCATGTAGCGGTTGTCGAACCGGTAGAAACTCATCTGGATCGCCACAATGCGGGTCACACCATTCGGTTTGGTGTGAGCGAAGAGCTCCTCGGGCGTAAAGCTGGGCGGCCGCATGTCGGCTTTTGCGAATCCTTCCATGAGCGGATAGCGGTCCGTATCCGGCGTCCAAAGATGACTGTGGGCATCGATGGAGTCGTCGCGGTCGAAGGCGGCCGCGGCTTTGCTCCCCGCTGCGATGCTCAGGGCTGACACGACGCTGGTTGTGATGAAGTCGCGGCGGGACAGCGGGCGGGGTTCGACAGGATTTTTCTTCATCGGAATGGAATGGGTGGTGGAGAACGGGGAAACTTTCCTGAACGCAAATTGCGGCTTTCGGTCACTCGAATCGCTCGATAAATGCGCGATAGAATTCGTGGGCTTGCAGCACCTGGTCCGTTTCGACGTATTCCACCGCGCCGTGCGCGCGGTCGATGCTGCCGGGTCCGAAAATGACGCTCGGCACCCCCTGGCGCGAAAGCTTGCTGGCGTCGCTGCCGAAAGGCACCCCGCTGGGCTCGGCGTTCAGGCCGAGATTTCGCAAGGCTTCGGCCGCGACGCGGACGGTGGGAGAATCGGCGCGTGTTTCCAAGGCCTCGTCCACCAGCATCGGGGGCGTGATCTCCATGGCCGCATCGAAACCGGGATGCCGCACATGAAGCTCGTCGAGCAGTTGCTGGTAACCGGCGAGCACAATCTCCACCCGCTCGCCTGGCAGCAAGCGGCGGTCGATCTCGATCGTGCAGGAATCGGGTACAAAGTTGACCTGCACGCCGCCCTTGATGATGCCCACGTTGCCCGTGGCGGGCCCGAGCAGGGGATGCGGGCGATCGGCGAGTTTGCGGTGTGCGGTTTCCAGCGCGAGTACGAGCCGCGCCATGTGCTCGATGGCATTCACGCCGAGCTGTGGCTTCGAACTGTGTGCTGATTTTCCCCGGACCTGGATGCGCCAGCGCAGCACGCCTTTACTCGCCATCACGAGACGCATTTCCGTGGGCTCGGCGACGATCGCAGCGTGGGCGGTCAGGCCTTCGCACAAACGCGTGACGCCCCGAAAGGAAAACTCCTCGTCGACCACGGCGGCGAGCCAAACCTCGCAGGGCGGCGTGATTCCGTCGGCTTTCAATGCCGCAACCGCATGCATCATGCCCGCCAGCCCGGCCTTGGTGTCGCACGAACCGCGTCCGTACATTTTGCCGTCCGCGACAGTGGGTTCGAAGGGCGGGATCGTCATGCCGATCACCGAGACGGTGTCGGTATGCGCTTCGAGGATCACGCGCCGCGCGGAATTTCGACCGGGCAATCGGGCGATGAGATTAGAACGACCCGGAAACACCTCCTGTTCCCAAGTCTCAATGCCGCGTTGCCGAAAAAACTCACGCACGTAGGCGACAACGCCGGCCTCGGACGTGCCGTCTTGGTAGGCGGAGTTGATGCTATTGATCCGGACGAGGTCGGCCAGAGTTGGGAGAACGGCGGGGTTGCTCACGGGGACGAGGGAGAAGGTGTCGCGCGTGGGAGCCAGTTCAACGGCGCGATGCGGGCGACCATGAAAATGTAGCACACCATGCCCGCTAGCAACACGAGGGATGCGGCGGCGAACGCGAGGTAGAAGGACTTGGTTTGCGTTACAATCCAGCCCGTGAGTACCGGCGAAACGACGCCGCCGAGATTGCCGATCGCGTTCTGCAGGCCCGTCCATTTGCCGGCAGCGTGGCTGCCGGCGAGCGTTTGCGTCACCGCCCAGACATTCGAGGAGTAGATACCGAGGGCAGCGCACGCCGCGACGAGGAACACAACGGAAACCTGCGGGCTCTTCACCACCGCGGCGGGGAACATGAACACCGCGCACAGCCCGAAGCCCAAGAGTAGAAAAGTTTTTCGCACGCGGGTGGGAGAGGCGCCGGAGAGAATCCAGCGATCGGAAAGCCAGCCTCCGCCCAGGGACGTGGCGGCCATGGCCCAGAACGGCAAAGATCCCAGGACCGCCATCGATTCCTTCGAAAATCCACGCTCCTCGATAAGATAGGAGGGGAGCCACGAAATGAGAAAAATCCAAACGTAACCCAGGCAGAACATGCCGAGCGAGGTGCCCCACACCTCGCGTCGCACCATGAGTTCCCGCAGCGTGACCTTGGCCGCCGGTTTGTCTCCAACGGCATCGCCTTTCGCATTACTTTGCTGAGACGGCACGAGTGCGAGCCACGGGATCAACCAGAACAGGCTGATAATTCCCGCCCCAATAAAGAGCATGCGCCAGCCAAACTGGGCCACGACGAGCCCGCCGACGAGCGTGCTCAGCGCTGGTCCGAGCTTGGAGCCGGCGTCCACGAGTGCGTTCGCGAACCCGCGCCGCTCCTCGGGAAAATTCTCGGCGAGGATTCGCGAGGTGGCGGGATAGGCGACGCTTTCACCGATGCCGAGCAGTAGCCGCAACGCGAAGAAGGTGGCGAAACTCGAAAAGAAGCCCATCGCCATGGTCGCGAGGGACCAGACGAGGAACCCCAGAGCGTAAACCCATTTGACGTCGAAACGATCGACCAGCGCTCCGGCCACGAGCT
>JBEENF010000243.1:0-6023 GCA_041192325.1 Verrucomicrobiota bacterium | reverse complement strand
GCCAAAATCGCCGGGACGTGATTTTTCCGGCGTCTGGCGCGGCGGCTCGTTTCCGTGGAAAAACGAGATGTTCTACGAGATGGAAACGACCCGCGCCATACGGGTCGACGATTGGAAATACGTCGCGCGGTTTCCCAACGGACCGTTTGAACTCTACGACATGAAAGCGGATCCGCGGGAACGCTTCAATCTCTACGGCCAGCCCGGCGTGGAGACGAAACGGGCCGAACTCGCCGCGCGGCTGGAGCAGTTTTTCGCACAGTACGCGGATCCTCAATACGACATCTGGAAGGGCGGGCGGTCCAAGGCCAGGCGTCACACCGACTGACCGTGGGGAGATTGGCGCTGGAGCGCTGCGGAGGGGCTTGTGGGGCGCACGCGGGCAACAGCCCGCGGGGGTGGCTGACCCAAGGGTTTTCGCGCTCGTGGCGTCACTTCTTCCAGGCCCCAAAATGCAAAATGCGGCCTTGCGGCCGCATTTGGAGTCCATCGGGGTCCTGCCGGAGGGAAGCTACTTCGAGCTGGAAGAAGTGACTTCGCGGATACTGCCCACCGCCGACGAGCGCGCTCCGTGCAGCTGCCGGTTGGCAATGATCTCTTCCGGGGTGGCGAGCTCGAAGGTAATTTTTCCTTCAGCGACTTCGCGCAGGGCCGTATCTTCAGGGAGTAGTTTTTCAAGCGACTCGATCAACGCCCGATTGCCGCGTTTCAGTTGTTTCACGCGGCGCGAAACGACATTTACGAGGATGTTGGGGTCATCGATGACCTTGAGCGCATTTTGCAGGTAGTCGTCTCTCATGGTTGGGCAGGCTTCGTGGTTTTCCGTCGAGAATGCTCGGCAGGACGGATATTCTATGGCGCCTATTTTGCGAACGCGAAGTATATCGCACAGTATATTCCGGAAGCCGCGGCGTCGAGGCCGGTAATGCGCTGCCCCGCGAGCGAGTTGTAGCGACCTCAACTTCCGTTGGCCGAGGAGTTTTGCGCCGGAAAGCACCCCCGTCCTTCCAACTTCACTGTTTCGCCGTAATGCCCCGGTTTTCCCGCGGTCGAATTGACCGAAGCAGCGCCCACCGGGCCGCGCAGGCGACGCCCGGGTTGGCACAGTCCGTTGACCTCGCCCTCCACCGCAATTCGCGGGCTGTTCACGTCCAGATAGCCGGAAAAATTGGCGGCCGACAACTCGCCGGCTTGCGTCGGGGGGGGCGTTCGAGCGCGGCGATTTTCGTTCGAGCCCCCCGCTGGCGCCGGCTCCCTATTCGCTGGCGCGTTTTCGCGCGGGCGGAGCCTTGGCCGCAGGTGTTTCCGGCGGCGTGGCTTTCGCTTTCAGTTCCCCCAGCAGTGCGATGTGCGTGTCCACCACCTTGGCGGCGGCGTTCTTTTCCAGATAACTGGACCGCGCGCGCCACGATTCATAGCCGCCCAATTCATGCTGACGCGCCGTCGGCATGTATCCGTGATAGCCATTCGCAAGTTCGATCGTGAAAGTGGCGGGGAAGGGGCTGCGCGCTTTCAGGTCCAGCCCCGATTCGGAGAAAGTTTCGCAGGGAATCGCCGCGATGCCGAGATCGCCAATCCGGATGGCCTGCAGGTAAACGGGCACGGTCGGCGCAAAGGCGCTGAGCAGGATGGCCTCGCGCGCATAAACCTCCTCCGGCGTCTGCATGCGCGGGAACGATTTCGCGCCTTTCACGATGGCGCGGGCGCGCACCAGATCCGCTTCGGTCGGCAACCGAACCCCCAGCTCCAGACGGCGATGAACGACGTCGAGCGGCACCCAGTTCTTGAAGGTGATTTCCTGGTGCGCCTTGAACACGACGGCCGCGAGGGAATTGGCGACGCGGTTGATTTGTTCATAGGGGGCCTGGCGGCCGCGCACCTCGAGGAAATTGGTGTTGTTCACATCGCCACTGGTGCCGTTCGACAACATGCCGACGAAAGGACGGTCGCGGCGATCTGCGCCGAGCATTTCGCCAATGCGCACGGCAAACGCGCCAAAATAGTCGGCCGAAATATCTCCGCCGGGTACTCCGCCGACGTAGTGCAGCGAGTAGTTGGCCAGCAGGGCGAGCGGGATGCCGGCGGCCGTTTGCACGGAAATGAAGTTAACCTCCGGATCGGTGGGCCCGGCGGGTTTCAACAGATTGGGATTTCCGGCTCCCGGATTCATTTTAACCTGATCCTGACCGCCGAACGGATTGGGCAGGGGCGTGCCGGGTTTCATGAGCCAGCGGCGGTTGAACAAATGATCCGGCAGGTGCGCCTTGCCCCAGCCGATGCGCGCGGGCTCGAGATTGTTTATCGCGCGGATGATCCCGTCCGCGATTCGCTCCGCGAGAAACGCGTAATAGACCGGGTCTTTGTCCGGTATCTGCGAATCGACGATGCGATTGACCAGCGACTTCTGCGCCTCGGGATCACGGTCGCTTTGCGGGCGGCCGATGGCGTCGGGCGCCGAGTGACTGTGGGTCGACGAGATCAGGATATGGTCGATGGGAAATTTCGTGCGCTCGTGCACCCGACGCTTCGCTTGGTCGAAGGCTTCCTGATGCGTGATGCAGCCGTCGACGATGGCGAAGGCGAGCTGGGTTTTTCCGTCGTCGAGGACGAGGCAACGCGCATGCAGTTCGTCGTGAATGTGAGTGGCGGGGCGGTCGGTGTTGATGAACGTCCCCAGCTTCGGCGTGATGTTGCTGGTGGCCGCCCCGGCTTTGAAAACTTGGGCGGGGGCGCTGGTAGCCTTCTCCGTGACCGACTGAGCCCACGCGGCGGAGGTCATCAGGAGCACCGCGAGCGCGGCCGCGGCTAGGGGAGCAAAAAAGGGCAGGGTTCTCATGGAAAATGGGCGTTAACGAACAAAGGGGTGGAGGTCGTCAGGGGAACGCAAAACGGCCCCCTTTCCAAGCGAGGAAAGGGGGCCGTTTGGCAAATGCGTCCGGCGGGCGGCGGAGAGTTAAACTTCCGCTGCGTCAGAGCTCCTCAATAGTTGCCCTTGATGCCGAAGGTCCAATTGGAACCGTACTTATTGCGACCGGCGAGCAGGCCCTTGAAATCGCGGCGATAGTTTTCGATGGGCGCGTTCATCATGTTGCGGCCGGTCAGGAAGAAAGAGGTGTGCGGCGTCAGTTGATAACTGACACTTGAACCCAGCATGTGCCGCGTCGTGCGGAAGGTCGTGGCGGTGAGCAGCGTGTCGGGCGTGGCGGACCAGCGTAGCGCGGTGTTGAGCCGCTTGTAGCGGAAGGAAACGCCGCCGGACATCGTTTCCGGCGCGCGGCCGTAAGCGAGTTCGGGGTTGCTGTACACCGTCCTCGCATAATTGGCGAACACGCCAAACCCGCGTAGAATTCCCGGGAGGAAGGTCAGCTGCTGACTGTACTCGATTTCGTAGCCTTCGACGCGGAAGGACCCCGCGTTATCCTGCGTGGAAAACAAATAGCCGGCATACTCGCTGCCCAAGCCGATTTCTTCCGCCGGGATTCCGGAGGCGGCAAACTGGTAGTCCCGAATGTCCATTCGGAACAAGCCGGCGGAAATCACGCCCACGGGCTCGAAGTAATATTCCAGGCGTACCGAGTAATTGTTGCCGTACTCCGGCTTCAGGTCGGGGTTGGGCAGCGTGCCCGTCATGTTCGTCTCATTGATGGTCGCCACGGCGGATTTGGTGCTCAGGTCCGCCCGCAACATCGACTGGCTGAAGGAAGCGAGCGCCATCAACTTGTCGCTAAAGCGGTACCGCGCGGCGCCGCTCAGGAAATAATCGTCGTGCTGGCCTTCGCGCTGCTTGCCGACATTGCGTTCGATCACCAAGGCCTGGGTCTTGGTGGCTTCATACCGGAGGCCGCCTTGCAGGGTCAGGGGGCCGAGTCGGGTATTGGCCATGGCGTAACCGGCATCAATGTATTCTCGCGCCTTGCGAATCGGGAACAAATTGGCGGCGCTCGTTGCGTCCGCCGGATTTTGCACGAAATAGTTCGGGTTCTGCTGCTGGGCCGATCCGAGCGCCTGCCGGTCGGGAAATTCGATTTTGCGATCAGAGAAGAGGTTCGTCCCGGTCCAATCGAAGAAGCGATAGACCGACACCGGGTATTCCGCAGTGAGCCGGTTGTTGCCAGGCCCAACGTAGGTCCACGAATTATTTCCCCCCAGCTGAAAGAATTTATTCATTACGGTTTTCGCCCCCACCTTGAAGTAGGTTGGTACGGACCATTCGGGAGTGTATTTCGCGTTGATTTGTCCCAGCAGGCCCTTGCTCGTCGGCTCCAACGGCGCCCGCGTCATGTTGTTTGTGGTGCTATCGGCCCGCCAGTTGGCCAGCTTGTAAAGGTCCGGCCCGGCGGTCTGCTTGAACGCGAACTGGCTCGAACCAATCGAGTCGCGCGCCGCGGTATAGCCCACATTGAACAACTGCATGTTAACCGCCCCAAACGACGCGCTGTTATCGAGGCGGCTGTTGCGTTGGTAACGACCGGCGCGGCTGTAACTGAAGGTCGCATCGACGCTGAGTTGCTTTCCCTCATAGGTGATGGCGGGCGCGAAAGAGTGATTCGACGTGGTGCGATTCGTGGTCGAGCCCCCGATGCTGAACCGGGTGGCGCTGGTCGTCGTGGGATTTGCGATCATCACCAAGGCGTTTGAGCCGGGCGCAAGATTGGCGCGCGCGGAAACAAGCGCGAACTGGCGGTTGTAGATGCGCGCGTCCTCGTTGTTCAGGGTGCCGCGCAGCGCCAGCGTGACGCTCGGGGTTAATTTATACTCCACGGCAAGTCCGCCGCCCTGCCGCCGGTTGACCTTGGGCCCGTTCACCCAAGTGACCGTCGTCAACATAATGGGCTCCGGACTGGCCGCCGTGGGCGTCGTGTTGTAGGTCGGCGTGAAGATTGCCTGTTCGTTCGACCCATTCGCTTCGCTGAAATTCACAACGACACCCAGCTTCCCACCCATATACACATCCGAATAATCCAAGGTGTAGCCCGGCAGAGTCTTGTAGGTTTGGCCGTCATTCGGCCCGTCCGATTTGCCCAAATGCATCTGGTAGCTGTTCACCAAGCCATACGCTTGATACGAAAAGGAGCGGCCTTTGCGCTGGAACGCGCTCTTGCTCTTCAAGTTGATCGAGCCCCCGGGCGCGTCCGCGTCCATGTCGGCGCTGTTGGTCTTGCTGAATTCAATCATGTCCGCAGCGTTCGCAGAGTACTGGATGAGCGAAGGCTGGCGATTGCCGGCGATCGGCGGGGTCCGCACGCCGTCCACGGTTAACGAGCTGTATTTTGCCGCCATGCCGCGGCCGCTAAACGAAATGGGATCTCCACCGCAATAAACGACTTCCATGCCGGGCAGATACTGCAGTACCTCGGCAATATTCCCCTCCATCATGTCGCCGAAGGTATCGGATGCGATGACGTTCTTCACAGTCATCGCGGCGCGCTGTTCCATGATGGCCTTGGCGGTGCCTTCACGGCGTGAGGACACCGTGAATTTATCGAGGGCGACGACGTTCTCGTTACCCAGTGAGGTGGAGCTTTGCAGATCGAAATCGCGCGTGATCGTCTGGCCCGGCGCCACCGACAGCAGGGCGCTCGCTGGTTGATATCCGGTGTAACTGACCGTCACCGTAACGCTTCCCGCCGGCACGTTGGGAATGCGATAACGGCCGTCGATGCTGGTGACGGCTATGGTCGCTGTGCCTTGGATGCGTACTTCCGCATTATTCAAATACGTTCCCGTCAGTGGATTGAAGACCCGGCCTTCGATGGCCCCGGTCGAGCCGCTCTGGGCGAAGCTGATGGATAGTAATGCGGCGCAGGCCGCTATGCTGGCGATTGCCTGCAACAGGCAACGGCGGAGGTGGTGTGCAGGCTTCATGAGGTGGTGTTCCCGGTTGAGGTTTTTTCCGGGTTTCCGTATCGGAAGCGTGGCGGATAGGCCTCGACTGGAGCAATTGGCGAGGGTCTTCCCCGAGGGAAAAATGTCAACCGAACACTCCCCCGCACCACCCCGTCCCCGCTCTTTGTTTTCCTCTG
>JBEENF010000242.1:0-6041 GCA_041192325.1 Verrucomicrobiota bacterium | reverse complement strand
GAGACGCATGGCCTCGACGGCGCCGGACACGCCGCCTTCCGCTGTCATGATTAAGGTGATTACCGGCGCCGGGAGCACTTTTTCCTCGAGGAGAGTCAGGCTCCGGCCATCGGGTAGATTGATATCGAGCAGCGCGAAATCAAAGCTCGCCTTCCCGAGGATCTGCCGGGCGGCGGCCACGGTATCCAGGCTGGTCACGGTGAACCCGAGTTTCTCCAAGTGGGAAGTAAGGCGCCGGCGCAGCAGCGGCTCGTCTTCCAGCAGCAACAAGGTGGATCCGGTGAACTTCATGAGGGCCGCATCGCGACGTTTTAGTCTTCGCTGGGGTTGGCAATGCGAAAGGCCGATCAGCGCGCGGAGGGGCCTGGTGCATCTGCGCGACGGCGAAGCAGACTTGCATCCCGCTCTCGGAAGAGCACGGTGTCGCCAGCTTTGGGGCCTGATCGTCGCTCCGAGTTCTTTGAACCAAGGCGCGGGTAATGCTGCGCCGTTTTGGAAATTTGGAGAGGAAAGTCCGGACACCGCAGGGCAGGATGCCGCACGAGCTTCACCGCAAGTGCGGGCGGCGCGCGTCAAGGCGCGTTGACGGACAGTGTTACAGAAAATAAGTAGCCTTTTTCGTCCGGTGAAAACCGGACGGAAACGGTCATAATGAAAAGGTGGGGTAAGAGCCCACCGCGTTTCCGCGCAAGCGGGACGGCACGAAAAACCCCTTCTGGTGCAAGGCAAAATAGGTGGCTGGGTGGCCCGCCCGATAGCCACGGGTATGCCGCATCCGTTGCAGGCTGGCGCAAGCCGACTGGAACGTGGCAGGTTGTCGCAAGACGGCTTGAGAGAAATGACGGTCGAATCCCGCGAAAGCGGGAGGAACAGAATCCGGCTTACCGGCCCCAAAGCTAATTTTCGCAAAATTCGAGAGCTCGCAACGAGGCGCGCCTGCGGGGTGCGAGGTGAGTTCGCGCCATTTCACGATTGCCGATAGGGATGTTGTTTTTGCGCTCCCCTTAAGGTCTCCCAGTGGAACAAGATGCTGCTAGCGGAGCCTCTCGAGCGCGTGGGCGTGGTGTTCAACCGGGGTTGCGCGTGGCGCCCTCCCGCGTCTGAGACCTAAGACAATAACCCTTGACTCTCCGTTCCCCGTTTGAGTCCTTGGCCGGCTCCGAATCTCTGAACGATCATGGCCAATACCAAATCTGCCATCAAGGCTGCCCGCAAATCGACTCGTCTGCACGACCGCAACCAAGGGGTTAAGACCCGGCTCAAGACGCTGCGCAAGCGGCTCGATACCTTGCTGCAGGCAAAGGACGTGGCCGGCAGCAAGATCGCGGCCTCGGCCTTTGTGTCCGCGATGGACAAAGCGGTAAAGTCGGGCGTCGTCCACCGTAACGCCGCGGCCCGCGCGAAATCGCACACCGCCAAGGTGTTTGCGGCGAAGTAAAAAGTTCCCGCCGGTTAACCGGTGGATTGGATTTCCGCGGCGCGTCGACGGGCTCTATCCCGCCTCCACGCACCGGTTTGTTTTATACGGGTCGCGAGACGCCTGTCGGCAGTCGCGCGTTATTATGTGATTGTTGGCGGAGCGACTTGAACCTGCCCAGCAGGAGTCGAATCAGAGCTTGGGCGTTGAGCCATAGCTCAGCTGCAGCTGGGATCGAGGTCCCTGCGTCGCCGCCCGCGCGCGTCCGTCGGTATTTTCGGTCATGGGATCAGCCGCTGCTGCTTCGGGCGGTAATTTTTTTTGGGGGCGGATGGAATTGTTTGCGCGATCCTGTCCTGGCGGAGTTTGGTCGACGCCCGGCCGACGCGACGGCGGTCGAAGGGTGGCGCGAGAGGGCGTTTGAAACCTTCGGCGCGAAGTTCAGGTCGCGGGGTGGGAGTTCTATAGTGGGGCCGGCGCTGCGGTTCGGACGCCCACGCCATAGACTTACGATTACAAGATGGCAGCTCGGCCACCGGGCGTTGGTCGGAAGCCGCCTTGCACTGGCGCCGCCCCCAGCTCGGCTTTTACGGTCTCGTAGTATTGTCTTGGGCGGAGAGCACTGGAACGAATGGGACGGGCGAATTGATTTTTGTTCGCCCGCATCGACCGAACACACCGCTCGTGGCCAAATTCTAGCTTTACAGCGCGACGGCCGGGCCGCACGTTGCCCGTTCGCTAATTTTATCCACCATGGGCAACCTGAAAAAGAAACGTCGATTAAAGATGAACAAGCACAAGCGCCGCAAGCGCTTGAAGTCGAATCGCCACAAGAAGCGCACGTGGCAGAAGTAAGCCGACACGCCTGCCCATAGGCACTCTTCCGCATGCAACCCGCCGCGAGTCGCGGCGGGTTTTTCATTTAGGCCGCCGCTGACATATACCTTGCCGCGGCACCGGCCCTCACAGCACGGCACTTCGTTTCGCGGCGTTGTTTCCCGTTGGGGGTGTAGGCAGGCGCCTCCATCTGCGCCCGGGCGCGGGCGAGCTGCGCTTTGCGTTCCTGCCCGCGTTGCACTCCGGCGGGAATTGGCCGTCTTGCGGCGGCGCGCGTCGGTGACCAGTGTCTTTGCTTCGACAAGGGCGACCGCGACGGTTTGAAGCACGCCGCAGACCGCGGCCGAGGGACGAACGCGTGCTGCAGAAGTGGTTCATTTTTGCGCCGGAAGGCGGACATCGTGGTCTGGATGCGTATCAGCGCATAGCATACGGACCGAGACTTTCTCCTGCGGCGGGCGTTCGATTTGCGGGCTCGCCCAAACTGTAGACGAGCAGGCCGGGCATCCGTCGTGCAAAGAGCCGCGGGGGTGCTTACTAAGAAAACGTAAATGCCCCGCCCGCTCGGGGAGGTCGGTTTGTTTAATCTTGTCAGATATCCTGCTCGTTGGGACTTTCAGGAGGCGCTCGGGGAGGGATATACTCCTCCTCTTATTAAGCCCTTTCCTTATAGTGAACTGTCCCTATTTATATTTTGGCTAGACCGAAGTCGCCGCAGCTCAACTTACCATGTTTTTTTCTCAGAAAACCAAAGGGTTTTTTGTCGAGCGCACCGCTGACACTATAATGCTTGCCCGGACGTCCGCCCCGGTTCCGCCATTTACGATCGAAGATCTGCGGGAGTGTCCAGCCAACGACGCTGCGGCTTTGGAGGCCGCGATCAATCAGGTGCAGCAGAAGAGGAATCCCAGCGGCTATTTGCATGCCACGGTCGGGGTTTATCCCAGTAAACGCCTGGTTCGACGGCATTCGTTGGAACTGAAGCGGATCAAAGAACCCGGTTATATTGCCGAGGTCTGCGCCCAGCAGTTTCGCGTGGAACAGGATAAATACACGATTGCCCTTTTGAACGCGGCTGACGGTTCGGATTACGATATGGCCAAAGCGGTCCAAAAGGACGTGATCTTTTCCGCTTTGATGTCCGAGGACATCATTACGATTCAAGACTCGTTGCTGGAAAGTGGAATATATCCCGAGCGCTTGGAACTCGGTTCCGTTTCTTTACTGGGGGCCCTGGTGGATTTCCTGTCCCACACTAAATCCAAGACGCCCACCCTGGTGCTGGAATTCGGGGCGGAATCCACCCATTCGTTTATTGTCACCTCCGGAGGCGTGGAGGCCTCCCGTCCCATCCCGCAGGGGTTGGACTCGATGGTGCCTCTCGTGCAGAAGGAACTTGGCTTAAAGGATGAAGAATCTGCGCGAAAGTTATTTTATTCCAATACGTTCGACTTCACTGGCATGGGTCCGCTGCTCATCCGAAAGCTGTTGAAGGAGCTGCAATCATCGATCGGCTTTTATGAGGTTCAGACCGGCCAATCGGTGGGCCAAGTGCTCTCGACCCAACTTCCGCCCGAGCTTGCCTGGCTCGATGCAGCCATCGCCAGCGGGATGGGGGTAACGAGTGTGAAGCTGGAGCTGGCCGGCTGGCTCCAATCGCGTCAAATCTCCCTTGCCGAAGCGTTGGGGGGCCAACTGGATGCCCGCTGGTTCGGTCTGGTTTCGTTGATGGCACAATACAATCCCGCCCATGCTGTCCCTGCTAAAGAAAAAAAGTGACGCAGCGGATTTCCGGCAGACGGCGCCCTGGCATGCCAATTTTCGCAACGTTGAGAAGTTGCCCGACATCAAGGTGGTGCGCACCGCCTTTTTTGTTAATGCCGCCGCCATCTCCGTCGCGCTCGCGCTGCTGATCTATTTCGCGTCTCAGGAATGGCACCTGCACACGCTGCGCGGGCACATTTCGGAGTGGCAGAGCCAGATCGACCGCGACCGCAAAGCGAGCGCCGATGCCGTGGCAATGTTCAAGAAGTTTCAGGCCGAGGAGGCGAAGATCAACGAGGTCGAAGCCTTCATCAAATCGAAGCCGCTCGTTTCTGAGCTTGTGACCCGTCTCGCAGAGACGCTGCCACCCAACATTGCCTTGGATACGATGGACCTGCGGGAAACCGGTCTGACGCTGCGGTTCTCCGTGCGCGGAGCCCCTGACGCCGCCAGTGGGCATGCCACCGCCTATCTGGAAATGCTCAAGGCGGATGCGGTGTTTTCAAAGGGCTTCGATGAGTTCACGTTTACGAGCACCCCGACGCGAAATCCCAATACCGGCCGAATGGCCGTGGAATTTTTTCTGCGCCTCAAAGGAGCAAAGAAATGACTAGTCAGGAACTCGGACCTTTCATGAAGCGGAACCCGGCCACCGCTTGCTGTGGACTGCTCAGTCTTCTGCTGGTTTGCGGAATCTACTTTCGCAACGGGCTCATTCCGGAAGCGGAGGCGGAGTTGGCCCAAAAATCGGCCGAGGGTGAGCGCTATGCGGCCAACATCCGGAATAGCGACAAGCTGAAGCAGCAATACGCCGAAATCTTGGCGGCCAACAAGGAAGTTGACGCGCGCGCGGTGCGGGTGAACCAAGTCGGGACGAATATCCAGTTTTTCTACAAACTCGAGAGTGAGACCGGAGTCAGGTTGGCGGATCCCAGTCAGGTCACGCGGGTGGCGGCGAAAGGCAAAACGGTGTTTATGCCGGTGGCGTTCAACGTTTCCGCCCAAGGAGACCTGCCCCAGTTGTTAAATTTTCTGCGCATGCTGGAAAATCGCACGCGGTACAGCCGGGTCATCAACGCGTCGCTCACCCAATCCGTGGTGAATCGCTCGGCGCCGCTATCGCTCACCCTTAATCTCGAGTTGCTCGGTTCCCCATGATCTCCCCGCGCGCGACTTTATTTTTCGCCGTCGCCCTCGTCCCGGTGTCCCGGGGCTGGGCGGCCGTCAAGCCCGCCCCTTCCGATTTACTCCCCCCGCTCAAGCGGCAGGAAACCGTGGACAAAGCGGTCCAGTTGACCCGTCCGCCCACCACGCTGCCCGTGCCGGACAACTTCGTTTCGCCTTTTAGCCCGCCGAATTTCGAGCAGCCGGATCGCGAGGAACAGAAGGCGAATGCCGCCGCCGGAATTCGGTCTCCCGTCTCAGGTGCGGCGGCCTCGGCCCAAGCCGCGGGACCAATGGGAGATCGCGAGTTGTTGGACGTGATTGCCGCGCGCATCCAGCCGACCGGCAGCATTGCCGCCCGCGGCAAACTGCTGCTCACTTTCCCCGGCAAAACGGTGGGAGTGGGCCAGAGCTTCCTCGTCACGTACAATGGGCAGGACCATGAACTCGAGCTGATCGCGATTGAGCGCACCACTTTTACCCTCCGCCTCCGCGCACAAGAGATCACCCGGTCCATCAAACCTCCCGCGAAATAACATGCGACCCCGTCCGCTTCAGTCATTCTTCGTCGTCGCGCTGCTCGTTGCCGCGACGATCCATCGTGGGCTTGGTCAGGCCACTGCGCCGTCCGCCGCCGCGGCTGTCACGGTCGCCCCGGTGGCGCCGCCCCCGATTGCCGAAAAAAGCAAGGATGCCTCCGGCCGCGACACCCTCTCAGTCGATTTTCCGGACGAGGATATCCGCAACATCCTGCGCAATGTCTCGGACCTGTTTGAGCTGAACATCATCATGCCCGATTCCCTGCAGGGCAAAACGACCATCAAGCTCCGCGATGTGACGTGGCGGCAGATTTTTCAAA
>JBEENF010000241.1:0-6081 GCA_041192325.1 Verrucomicrobiota bacterium | reverse complement strand
ACGGTGCAGGAAGGCTACACGGAGCACCCGATGCGGACCGCGGGGCGCCTGCGCGAAACCGTCAGCGGCAGCAGCACCGAGTTCAGCCTGCGGCGGATCGGCGAGACGGTTTACCAGGCGTTTCTCTATGCTGCGACGAAGCTCGTGGTGCTCATCGGGAGCCTGCTCCAACTGCCGTTTCTCGTCCTGCAGTTCGTCCTGAAACTCCTGTGCTACCTGTTTCTGCCCATCGCGCTGGCGCTCTACATGATTCCCTCGCAGGCGCAGCTCGCGACGCGCTACGTGCAGCAAACGCTCGCGGTTCTCGCGTGGCCCGTCGGTTTCGCCGTTACGGAGTTGGTCGCCTACCACCTGCTCACGGCATATGCGGACAATCTCGCCACGGCCTACGACCTGACGCCGGGCCAGATTGACGCCGCTTCGTTCGCGAGCCTGCTCGGCGGACTTCTCGCGGCGCTCTGGCTCATTATCGGCACCATCGCGACGCCGTTCCTGATGCAGGGACTCATCTGCTCCGGCTCGCCCATCTCGGGCGGTGGCGGCACTGCGCTGCAACAGCTCTTCGCGCTCCAGCAAATCGCCGCGGTGATGAAGACCATCAAGACGGGAGGCGCTGCGGCACCGGCGGTCGCGGCGCAAGCGGCGGCCAAGACGGGAGGCGGTAGCGCCGGCGGCGGATCGGGAATGCCTCCGCCGCCTCCACCGGTCGCACCACCGCCACCTCCGTCGGCCGCTCCGGCTGCCGCCGATCCCAGCGGCGACGCGCGCGCCGCGGCCACTCTCGGCAGGGCTCAGTTGCCCGCGCCGCAAACCTCAATCTGAACGACCATGAATAGCCTTCGTGAAACGGCCGCGCGCCATGTGCGACCCGACCCGGCCAGCCGGCCGCGTCGCCCGTGGCGCCCCCTTGAACTCTTCGCCGATCACGCGATGGCGGCGCGCCTCTGGTGTATCGTCGCGTTGGTCGCCGTGACCCTTTGCGCGGTGCAACCGTTCCTCGTCATCCGCGCCTACCGCGAACGCGAGCGAGTGATCGTCCTCGATCCCAGCGGCACGTTTCACGTGAGCCCGCTGCTTGGCTTCGAGGAAGCGTCCAAGCTGCACGAGCAGCACGCGCTGCTCGCGT
This sequence comes from Verrucomicrobiota bacterium, assembly GCA_041192325.1. Taxonomy (GTDB): domain Bacteria; phylum Verrucomicrobiota; class Verrucomicrobiia; order Opitutales; family Opitutaceae; genus ER46. Next base: position 4,955 of record JBEENF010000241.1, on the reverse strand, counting down.
GCCTCGCGTTGTTCCAGCGCAACCCGGCGGGTTTCGATTTTCCCGAACTGCTCGACAAACTCTTCCTGCCCGACGCCGCGCGAAGGGCGCGGACGGCGCTGGGCGCGAGTGCGGAGGAGTTCACCGCGAAGGCGCTCCATCAAAAACCGGAAGTGCTGAAACTCACCGTGCTCGAAACGCGCGAGAACGTCGTGATCGTCCAGGCCGAGGGCCAGTTGGTCCGCACCGGCCTCGTCGGCGGACAAGTTTTTGGCGAAGCCGCGCCGTTCACCGTGCGATTCCAGTTCGCACGCAACCCCAACCTGGCGGCCAACGGCCGCTATCCCCTTGCTGTATGGACCTACGACGTTTCGTCCTGATTCTGCTTCATGCCCTCGCGGCGGCCCACGCCACCGCCGCGCCCACCAAGAGCTACCCGCTCGATGATCGCTCGGTTTACACCGTGCGTCTATCCCGCGAGGAACCGACCACCTGCGTATTTCCGGGCGCACTCAAGGCCATCGTCGGCGCGAACGTTTCCACCCAGATCGCGGACAATCCCGCGGTGCTGCTTTCGCACGAGACGGGCACGGAGTATTTTTCGCTACGCGCGCTCAAGGAGAACGCCGCCGGCGCGCTCAACATCCTCTTTCGCGGACAAGTCTATGCGCTCAGTTTTACCACCGGCTCCGAAGCCGACCGAGCTGTGGTGTTCGTGGACGAACCGCTCAACGGCGGTGCTGCTCGAAAACTGCCTCCTGAAATTTTGCGTGCGCTGATCGAACGCGCCCGGCAGCAGGACCGCCCAGCGGCGCAGAGTTCGGGAATGCAGGTTTTCACCGATCGCATCCAGCCGGGCATCGTCACCCTTTACCGCAATTTCACCGCGACGATTGAATCCATCACGCGGTTCGAGGCGGAGGACGCGCTGGTTTTCCGCGTGCGACTGGAGAACGCGCTGGCCGTGGCGGTGCCCTACGATCCGCCGGGGCTCGCCATCCGGCTCGACCGCGAATTCTTCCCGGCGGCGTTCACCGAAGCGTCGGGGGCGATTCCAGCCCGCGGGATTTCCTACGCCTATCTCGTCATCGCCGGAGGCCCGGCCGGCCGGGCCAATCTTTCCGTCCGGGAAAAATTCTCGGTCATCGTGCCCCGCCCATGAAATTCGACCGCGACTTTCTTACCTCGGGCACCGGCCAGGTCGTGCTCGTCGTAGCCGTCCTCCTGCTCGGTGTGCTCGCCGTGCGCTGGCAGAACCAACAAGAGCCTGCGCCAGCTTTGCCGACGGCGAAACCTGCGCCGTCGCCCGCGTTGCCGAAGACGCTGACCCGGGAAGGCGTGCGGTTCGTGAGACCGCCTGCGCCGGCGGTGACTTCGGCAGCGCCGCCGGCTGCGGGCGCAACTGCGCAGCAGGTCGCCCAGACGAATGCGCCGCGCGAACTGCCGCTGCTGATCGCATCGGCTCCGCGTGAAATCTCGCCCACAGCGGCGGCACCGTCAGCACCCTATGGCCGACTAATCCCCTGCGAAACCGTCGTTGCGCTCGAATCGAACCGGCTCGAAACGCCGGTGATCGGTCTCGTCACCGAAGACGTGTGGCACGATGGGAGGCTCGTCATCCCAGCCGGGGCGGAGGTCCACGGCCGTGCCTCCCTCGATCGCGCTCGCGAACGGCTGGCGGTGCAGGGCGAATGGAAAATTGTCTGGCGCACACCGGACCGGGACAACGGCACCGAATTGGCCGTGCAGGGACTCGCGCTGGATCGCGAATGGAATGCCGACACCCAGCAATGGGGCGAGCACGACGGCTCCGCCGGCCTGCGCGGCCAGATCATCAAGACCGACAACGACCGTGAACTGAAACTCTTCGCCGCCACGTTCCTCGCGACTGCTACGGCGGCTTTGCAGGAGACGAGGCCGACGGCCGGCTTGCTCGGCGAGTCGTCGGTTCCAACCACGACCGCGCGCAATGCCGTGCTCGCGGGCACCGGCGCAGTGCTCCGCGAGCAGGCGCAGGCCATCCGTGAATCCATCGCTCGCGACGGCTTCTACGTCCGCGTGCCGGCCGGCAAGCCCTTCTACCTTTATCTCACCCAAACCCTCGACCGGAGCCAGGCCCGGCGCAGCCCCGCGCTGGCGCACACGGCCGCTCCCTCCCGCCCATGAAATACCTCCTCGTATCGATCGTTATTGGATTGTCCGGCTGCCACTCCACGCCGGCCCCCAGCGTGTTGCCCGCACCGGCCAAGCCGGTCGCCGCCATCCATCCGACACCAACTGTGCCCGTGGCGGCGCCCGCACCGGCCTCCGGCGGCCTCGAACAGAAGCTTCGCCAGCAGGCGCAATACATCGAGGCGCTCATCAGTCAGAACGATGCGCTCACGGCGAAGCTGGCCGGCACGAACGGCGCCACGCCGCTGCCACCGACCGTCGTCCCGCTCCCGCCCGATCCCGCACCGCTACCGCGTCCGGTGTCGGCGGCCCCAACACTGCCATCGGAAGCCACGCTGATTCCGAACGCCGACAACGTCATCGACCTCGTGGCCTTCGTGGTCGCGGAAAAACCCGGCGAGCCCGTGAACCCGTTTACGGTGCGCACCGTGCCGCCCGACGCCATGCGTGAAGTGACGCTGCATGTCGGCGGGATTGTCGCCGGGCCAATCGCCTGTGCTGTCATCAACGACCGCCTCGTGCAGGTCGGTGAAATTGTCGAGTCCCTCGCCGTCGAGCGCATCGAGGCGGACGCGGTGCTGTTCAGACACAGCGGACGATTGCTGCGGTTGCCCGTCGCCGAGAAAGCGACCCGCGTGCGGCTCCCACTCTAACATGCCTGCGTTTGCCATCAACGCCATCGACCGCGCGGGCGCGCGCCGCTTCTTCCGCGAGCACGCCGATAGCGAGGCGTCCCTGCGGACCCACCTCCGCGCGAAATCGCTCTGGCCGGTGAAAATCCGGGAAGTCCCGGCAAACCGGAAGCTCGCGCGTCTCGTCCTGCCCGCGCCGGAGTTCATCGGGCTGCTCCACCAGTTGGAGTTGCAACTCAGAGCCGGTGTCAACGCGGACAATGCGCTCGGGCAACTGGCGGCGGATGCGCCGCCCGGAGCGATGCGCGTCATGCTGGAAAAAATTCATCGTGAAGTCGCCCAGGGCACGCCGATCCACGCCGCCTGCCGTTTTTTCGAAAAACAATTTCCACCACATCTCGCCGCGGTCGTCGCCGCGGGCGAAGCGTCGGCCCAACTGCCCGAGGCGATTCGCGCACTGGCCGCGCATGTGAGCGGCAACGCCGAGCTGCGCCGCACCGCGCGACGGGCGCTCATCTATCCGGTCGTAGTCCTGATCGCCACGACCGCGCTCGTCGGGTTCCTGCTCGGCGGCGTGGTGCCGCAGTTCGCCGAGATTTTCGCGTCGCTGCACCTCACCTTGCCGGCCGTCACGGTCGCGCTCATCGCGGCGAGCGAACTTGTCCGGCACGGATGGCCCACGGTCGTGGTGCTGTTGATCGGCGCGAGCGCAATCGCGGGAGCCGTCGCGCGTTCACCGCGGGTTCGTCACGCGCGTGACGCCGCGCTGCTTCATTTGCCCGTGCTCGGCGAGGTGATCCGCCATCTCGCCACCGCGCGATTCGCCGCGCATTGCCGGCTGCTTCACGACGCGGGCATTCCGCTCCTCGAAGCGCTGCGGACCGGGGCGGAGCTGACCGGCAACGCCGTGATGGCGCGCCAGCTTCTCGCTGCGCGGGAACGCGTCGCCGTGGGTCAGCCGCTTTACGCCGCGCTGCCGAAAAAACACGCGTTCCCGGGATTCATCGTGCCCGCTTTGAAGTCCGGGGAAACCACCGGTCAACTCGGGGCGGCGTTGCGGCACATCGAGGACTACGCCGCCAGCCGTGCCCGCGAACGCCTCGCGACCGCGCTCGCGCTGCTGGAGCCCGCGCTCCTTGCGACCCTCACCGGCATCGTCGGCCTGATCGCGCTCTCATTCTTCCTGCCATTATTCTCACTGCTCGGAGGCGTGAACGCGCGTTGAACATGATCACGCGCACTCAGATTCTCTGCGGCCGGCGATCATTCCGAAATGGTGGACGCGGCACCGGTGGCTTCACCTTGCTCGAACTCGTCCTCGTGCTGTTTGTGCTGGGCGCGCTCGCCGCCGCGCTCGCGCCGTCGGTTCGCGACATCATCGAGCGCAGCCGCCGGGAAGCCGAGGCGCGCACACTCGATGAGCTGGCCAGCACGATCAACGCGTCGTTCGAGAACACCGACCTCACCAATCTGAATGTGGCCGCGATGCCTGGCATGATCGCGGCCACCGATTCGCCCACGGTCTTCTCGGCGTCGACCACCGCTCTTTACCCGACGACCGACAACGCGGCGTGGTTTGCGAAGGTCGCACGACTGCGCGGACTCAGTCCACAGGTGGGCGCCGCACCGGGCGCGCAGCCGGAACTTGCCCGGATCGCGTTCAATCTGCTGGGAAATTCGCGCCTGCTTTTTGCCGCACCGGACGAAGCCGGCCGCCAGCGTTTTCTACTGGTGAGCCTCGTGGCGCGCAGCGAACAGCTCGCATTGCCGGCCTACGAAAACACCACGGCGTGGTTCGATGCGATCTGGAATAACGATTGGGAAAGTCGCACCGCGACGCTTCCGGCGCTCTGGCAGAGCCGGTTGAGCGCGGCCCAGATCGCCGCGTGGCATCAGGGCTCCGGCGGATTGACCCAGGTGCATCGGGTCAGCGTGCGCCGCATCGTCCTCCCGAAATTCCGGGTGACGGTGAACAACAACCACCCGACCGAACAGGCGTTCGTGTCGTTCAACAACACGCCGAACGCATTCACTGCGGCGGCGAATTCAGGAGCCACGAGCACGCCGGAGATCCTCGGCGGCCGGCTCATCACCATCAACCGCGGCACGGCGTGGCCGGGCGTGGAGGCTTTGCGCTTCCGCCTCCGCGAAAACGCCACCGTCACCGTCCAA
>JBEENF010000240.1:0-6085 GCA_041192325.1 Verrucomicrobiota bacterium | reverse complement strand
CGTCCGCCAGCGCCCGCAACACCCGCTTCAAGGCGCCGACGTCCTGCCCGCCGTCGCGATCGACCGGAATGGTGCCCACGGTGTCGAGCCACCACGAGGCCGCGCCCCCCCGCCAGAGCGTCTTGCGCGCAAAAAAGCACATCTGCCGCGGCACCTGCGACCCAATCATGGGCGGGTCGAGGTGACTCGCATGGTTGCCGGCAATCAGGAACGGGCCCGTCTTCGGCAGGTTTTCCCGGCCGGCCACCTCGCCGCGGAAAAACATGTCGAACGTCACCGCCAGGGCGTAGTGGCAGACGCCATACACCGGCGTCATGCGCGCCTGCGGAAAAACCTCGCTCATCGGCCGAGCCGGGCCGCAATCGGCGCGGCGAGGGTTTGCACGACGTCGGCGAGCGTCAGCCGGGTCGTATCGATGGACACCGCCCCGGCGGGAAACGTCAGGGGCGCGTTTTTGCGCGAGGAATCAAGGCGGTCGCGTTCCTGGATGGAATCGTGCTGGCCTTCGTGGGCGCGGCGGCGAGCCCGTTCCTCTGGATCCGCGTGCAGAAAAAAGCGGAAGTCCGCGTCCGGGAAAATCACCGAACCGATATCGCGGCCCTCCATCACCAGCCCGGCGAAGCCGCGTTCCCGCGCCACCTTGGCCTGGCTGCGTTGATACTCCAGCAGCGCCGCGCGGACTTCGGGCAGGGCGGCGAAATGCGAGACCTGCTCGTTCACTTCGCGGCCGCGAATCTCGTTCCCCGCCATTCGGCCGCCGATTTCCATGTGCGCGGAACGTCCCAGCACCCGCGTGCCCAACGGCAGTTCGCGCAGCGCCGCGCGGACCGCCGGCAAGTCGCCGGCCGTGACTCCGCGGCGCATCAATTCGGCGGTGAGCGCCCGATAATACGAACCGGTGTCGACGTGCAACAGGTTGAACTGCTCGCTCAGGGCGCGCGCGGAGGAGGATTTGCCCGATGCGGCCCCGCCGTCGATGGCGACAATGATAAAGGGAGAGGACGACATCAGGGGGCCAACGATTTTTGCCTGACCGATTCCAGCAACTCGAAAAAGTGCGGAAAAGTTTTGGCGCAGCACGCGGGGTTCCTGATTTGCAGCCAGGGTTTGCCGTCGCCGTGGAGGTCATGGCAGCCGAGGATGCCGAAGCTCATGGCAAAACGATGATCATGATAGGTCTCGATCGCTTCGCCCGCGCGCAGCGGCCGGGGATGAATCTCGAGCGAATCCTCCGTTTCGCTCACGCCCTGCCCGAGACGCGTCAGCTCCCGGGCCATGCCCGCGACGCGGTCCGTCTCCTGTTTGCGGGTGTGGGCGATGCCCGTGATGATCGTGGGTCCCTGCAGCAGCGGCGCGAGCGCCGCCAGCGTGAGAAAGGTGTCCGAAAATCCGCTGAAATCCTGGGTGATGCCCCGCCGCGGAGCGCCGGGCAGGGCGCGGACGCGCAGTCCGCCGCCGTGCGGCAGCGGGATCGCACTTAATCCCGCGCGTTCCAGGATGGGAACGAATCCCGTGTCGCCCTGCAGCCCTTCCCCGGGTCCGCGCAGATGCCGCAGCCCAAGCTCGCCGCCGGTCACCAGCGGCAGCGCGAGAAAGTAACTGGCGGCGGTCGCATCCGGTTCGATCGCGTAGGTGGCGCCGGGCAGTTGGAAGCGCCCGTTGGCAATGCGGAAGGTGTCGGCCCCGCGGCGTTCGACGGAGGCCTGGCCAAAATGCTCCATCAGCCGGGTGGTCATCTGGACGAAGGGCCAGCGAACGCCGCCGTCGAGCGTGACCTCCACCGGCGATTGCGCGAGCGGGGCGACCATCAACAACGCGGATAACAACTGGCTGCTTTCCCGGGCGTCGAGCCGAACCGCGCCGCCGCGCAGTCCGCGCGCGTGGATTTCCAGCGGGAAAAATCCTTCGACGTCCAGGCAGCGGACGTCCGCCCCGAGCGTCCGCAAGGCGTCGATCAGGGGTTTCATCGGTCGTTTGCGCATCTGGGGCACGCCATCGAGGTGATACACGCCGCGAGGCGCCGCCGCGCATAGCGCCGTCAGAAAACGCGCGGCGGTTCCCGCCAGGCCCACGAAAAGTTCGGCGCGGCCCCCGGCAAACGCGTTCCTTTGATCGGAGACCCGCAAGGTTTCCGCGTCCGCGTTGGCCTGCACGGCGAAGCCCAGCCGACGCAACGCTTCGGCCATCAGCTCCGTGTCCTCGCTGAAGAGCGCGCCCGTGAGCGTGACCGGCTGGTCGCACAACGCCGCGAGCAACAGCGCGCGGTTGGTCAGGCTTTTGGAGCCGGGCAGGGTGATTTCTCCGCGCGTGGCACGCGTGAAGGGCGGAATGGGCAGCAGGTCGGGCAGAGGCATCGGGAAGAGTGCGGAACGCGCCGGATCACGGCTGCGGCCGAAACTGATCCCGGTACGCCTTGCCGCGCTCGAGGCGTGCGACCACCTCGAGGTAATCGCGATTCGCCAACGCGGCCTGAAATCCTTGCAGTTCATCCTGAAATTCCCGCAAAGCGCGCAAGACCTCGTCGCGATTTTGCTCCAGAATGGTGCGCCAAAGCTGGGGATCGCTGCCCGCGATGCGCGTGGTGTCGCGCAAGCCACGGCCGGCATAGTTGCGCCAGGCGGGATTCTTTTGGGCGAGAAAAGCGCAAAGCATGGAGGCGATCACCTGGGGCAGGTGGCTGATGTGCGCGACGATTTCGTCGTGCTGGTCCGGGTTCACCGTGACGACATTCGCGCCCAGGTCGCTCCAGAACGAAAGGGCCTGCTCGATCGCCTGCAGGTTGCTGTTGTCGACGGGCGTGATGAAGCAGGTGCGGTTTTCGAACAAAGTGGGCGTGCTGTGCTCCCAACCGGTTTTTTCGGAGCCTGCCATCGGATGCGCGCCGATGAAATGGGCCCGACCGCCGAGCGCGTCTTCGCCCTGCCGCGCGATCTCACCCTTGACGCTGCCGACATCCGTCACGAGGGCTCCGCGCGGAACCGCCGGGCCGATCTGCCGCAGGAGGGGCAGGATTCTGTCCACGGGCGCCGCGACGACGACGATGCTGGCTTCGCGGACCGCTTCCTCGGCTGTATCCGGCGCAAAATCACACCACGGCTGATCCCGGAGCTTGAGGCGGACCTCGGGCCGGCGCGCCCAAAGCACCACGCGTTGGGCCATGCCCAGAGCCCGCACCGCGCGGGCAACCGATCCACCGAGTAGCCCCGGGGCGAGAACCGTAACTTGAGCGACCGCAGACATGCGGCGCCAAGCACGCAAAAACCGCGCGTGGTGTCGAGCGGGGATCGTCAGCGACCACGCGCGGGCGGCGGACCCGACTTGCCGGGGCGCGGCTTTCCTCGTCGTATCCGCTCGGCGATGATGCGCGCGAACTCCTCGCAAAAGCCGCGGATTAGCCACGGGATGAAAACGGCTCAAGGTTTCACCGCGGAAGGACAACCGGTGAAACCGGAACGAAAGCGCCTGCGACGGATAACACTTCGCCGTCGCGCGACCTCGGCGCGGATAAAAGGGATCACTCCGGCTGCTGCTCCGCGTGGGTTCGGGGTGACCGGCTGCGACTCAGGCGCCCCCGAGTTTCACCACGCGCCCGAATTCCGCGGCGGTGACCGGTTGGACGGACAAACGCGAAATCCGCAGCAGCGTCATTTTAGCGAGTGAGGGCTCAGCTTTGATTTGGGCCAGTGTCACGGGTTGGGGGAGGGGACGCACCGCCTTCAGTTCAACCGCCACCCAGCCGGGTTCGTCCGCCGTGGCATCGGGGAATGCGGTGCGCGTGACTTCCGCGACGCCCATCACGGATTTCGGGCCGCCGCTGTGGTAAAAGAGCACCTGATCGCCGCGCTGCATGGCATTCAGGTGGAGTCGCGCCGCGAAATTGCGCACGCCGGTCCAAGCGGTCTTGCCCTCCTTTTTGAACTCGTCCCAAGCGTACGTCTCGGGTTCCGATTTGACCAGCCAACACGCCGGCTGGGATGCAGGGGATTTTTTCATCGGGACCGATTGTCACGGTGTGGCCCCGACCGCCAGCGAAATGGCAACGGGTTGCGCCCGCGTTTGTTGGGCCGCGTATTACATTGTCTTGGCCGCGGGGGTTTGGTGCGCTCACGCCCATGGAACCCACTGAGGCGGAAAAGAAGACGGCCCGACGTGCCCAGCGGCTCCTGTACGCGTTGATGGTGGTGATGGTGGCTGCGCCCACGGTGATTTACCTCGTGCGTTTGTACTAGCCCGAGCCAAACCGCCGTGGACAAGACCCTCCTGCCCATCCGTTTGGTGTTCGTCACGCTGTGCGCGGCCGCCGGGTGGTTGGTCTCCCTCACGATTCTGGCGGGGGACAACAAACGAGTGATCGCGATCGCCGTGGGCTTGGGCATTGGCGTGCTCGTCGTGCTGGTGGATGTGATGCTGAAGGGATTTTCACTGCGGGGGCTCTCGGCTGTGACCTTCGGGATCGGCGTGGGATTGCTGATGGCGCACTTGGTGGGGATGTCTCCCCTGGTCGCGGAGGGCGACCCGTCCATCATTTATCTGGTGCGCTTGGGCTTGTTTGTGATCTGCCCGTATCTGGCGGCGGTCATCGCGTTGCGCGGGAAGGATGAATTCAATCTGGTGATTCCCTACGTGCGGTTTGTGCCGCACGAAGTCGATGTGCCGCTGGTCGTCGTCGACACCAGCGTGTTGATCGACGGTCGGATCGCGCGGGTGTGCGAGGCCGGCTTTCTCCCGGCGGCGCTGGTGATTCCGCGCTTTGTTTTGAATGAGTTGCGCGCCGTGGCTGATTCCACCGATCCCCACAAGCAGGCGCGGGGTCGCCGGGGGCTGGAGGTGCTGAACGAGCTGCGCAAAATCAAGCATGTGGATATTCGCGTGACGGAGAGCCAGGTCACCAAGCGGGAGGACGTGGACGCGAAGCTCATCTTTCTCGCGCAATCGATGCGGGCCAAGCTGCTGACGACCGATTACAATCTGGCCAAGATGGCGGAGTTTCACGGCGTGCCGTGGCTCAATCTCAACGCGCTGGCGAAGTCGCTGCGCCCCGAGCTTCTGTTGGGCGAACAGTTGGAAATCGACCTGGTTAGGCCGGGCAAGGAAGACGATCAGGCGGTCGGCTTTATCGAGGATGGCTCCATGGTCGTGGTGAATGGCGGCCGGCCGTACCTTGGCCAGCGCGTGCACGCGGAGATCATCACGGTGCTGCCCACGGCGGGTGGAAAAATGGTTTTTGCGCGGCACGTCAGCGGTCCGGTGTAGGCGCCGGTCGCGCGGGTCGGATACCGTCGGTTACGGGGATTGAAAATAGGTGTTTACTTGCGGCGGGTGATTTTCCAATACCTCACCTTCCCATGGGGGCCTGTAGCTCAGTTGATAGAGCGCTTCGTTCGCAACGAAGAGGTCGTCGGTTTGATCCCGATCAGGTCCACCAGGGGTAAATCACGCGGGTGATTTCTCCCGGCGGTACGGGCGAAAAAACGGTTTCTCGAAGGAACACCCAAGGTCGCTTACCGGCCTGGCCCCACCGAATCGCTGCGGTCGTGGCAGATAAACCGCCCCCACGGCTGAAGGTGCCGGTCCCGGCATCAGTCGCGGCACTCCACGGCGGAGTTTGGGCGTGGCTCGCCGGCGCCGCAGCCCGCGTTTGTCTCTATGGCGCGACGACGGTATTGGGTCGCCCCGCCACGGTGTGGCTCCCACCTGCCTCCGCCCATTAGCTCCCGTTAATCGGAGATTCTTTACCCAAGGAGTGGGTTACGGCCGTGAGCAGCGCATTCCGGCCGAAAGGCTTGCCGAGGGTTTCGATGGCCCCGAGGTTTTTTGCCGCGTTGAGGCAGGTAGCCGAATGCAGCGATCCTCCGGAAATCGCCACGATGGGAAGCTGCGGCCATTTTTTGCGGGCGCAGACGATGAGCTCAATCCCGTCCATCTCGGGCATGATCAAGTCCGTGATTAACAGACTCACCTCCGCGTGCGCCTCCAGCAGGCGCAGACCTTCTCGTCCATCCTCTGCCTGCAAGGCTTGGTGCCCGGCTGCGGTCAGCACGGTCGCCATAAAGACACGTAGCGCAGGTTCATCGTCGACAACAAG
>JBEENF010000239.1:0-6113 GCA_041192325.1 Verrucomicrobiota bacterium | reverse complement strand
AGCCGTAACCGACTGCGGCGATGTTGTAGAGATCGATGTCTTTCACGCGGTCGAAGCCCCCTTCATTGCGGGCATACCAGGATGACCGACCCGAGAAGTTATTCTGATAATCGACGCCGACCTTGAGCTGATCCGCCGCCTTCAGGCTGTCCGCGACTTGCCGGTTATAACTGGTGTAGAACTGGAGCAGGTCCTGGGTGGTCTTGAGCGCCGCCCGAAACTCCGCCGCCGTGCCAACCTGCTCCTTCGTGCCGGTTTTGCCCGACACGTCGACTGATGCTTCGTAAGCCCAATGGCGGTCGACCAGCGGATCGACTGCGCCGGCCGCCCAGCTCGCCGCCACCTTTTCGACCGTGGTGCTGACCATGCCATCGGAACCGGCAATCTGGATTCCGCCGCCGGCCACCGCCGTGACTTTTCCATCGAAGCGGGTGCCGCTCTGGAGGCGCACTGCCACCGGGGCATCCGTGGCAATGCTGGTTACCTCGGACTGCTTGATGGTGATCGCACCGGCATAGTCGGTCGAGACGACCACCGAACCGCCATCGATCTTGGTGATTTTGCCAATGATGCGAGCACCGCCGCGAATTTCGACCGTGTCAGCCGACGCGCGTCCTTCGGTAATCACGACCAGTGCGAGCACGAGCAGTGTTTTAAGACATAATTTGTGTTTCATGGAATCAGCGGGAAGGACAAACAGGGGTTTGGGGGTTTGGTCCACAAAAGACTGCGAGACGGGCGCCGCCTGGCCGCCATCGCGTGGCTGAAGCCGTGGAACCGGGCTCGACACTCCGGGCCGCGCGCCATTCCCTCGGCCTCTTCCCGATGGCCGCGCCGATTCAACGTCCTGCCCTCCTCATCGCCGACCGCTGGCGCGATTACCACCTGATCGACGCCGGAGACGGCATGAAGCAGGAACGGTGGGGTGAGTTCACGTTGATCCGTCCCGATCCCCAGGTCATTTGGCCGCGGCACGGCGTTCAACCGCAAGCGGGCTCCAAGGCGTGGGAAAACTGGGATGGTTTTTATCACCGCAGCGAAACCGGCGGGGGAAAATGGGAATACCGGCGGCCGCTGCCCGACTCCTGGAAAATCCGCTACGATTCGCTGGGTTTGGTCTTCAAGATTCACCCCACATCGTTCAAGCACACCGGCCTTTTCCCCGAGCAGGCAGTGAATTGGGAGTGGTTTGCGGCCAAAATCAAAGCGGCCCGCGGCGCCGGCCGTGAGGTCAATGTGCTTAATCTCTTTGGTTACACCGGAGCCGCCACGGTGGCGGCCGCCAAGGCAGGCGCGGCCGTCTGCCACGTCGACGCGGCGGAGGGCATGGTGAAATGGTGTCGCGAGAACGCGGCGTTAAGCGGTCTGGGGGAAGCGCCGGTGCGCTACATTGCCGACGACTGCCTCAAATTCGTGCGGCGTGAGTTAAAGCGCGGGCGCAAATACGATGCCATTATTATGGATCCTCCGACTTATGGCCGGGGCACCACCGGCGAGATGTGGCGGCTGGAAGACCACCTTTGGGAATTGCTTTCGGAATGCCGCGCTTTGCTTTCCGACCAACCGTTGTTTTTTCTGATCAACGCCTACACCGCGCGTCTTTCTCCGACCGTGGTGGCGAACCTCCTCGCCGAGCTCATGGGCGACCGCGCGGGAACGATCACGGCCGGCGAAGTAGGGCTGCCGATTCAGCGGGACAACAAGGTGCTGCCGTGCGGGATTTACGGTCGCTGGGAATGCTAACCAAGACGCGGGCCCCATGGAGTGGCTTGAAGCCGCGAAGCGGTTAAATTTCCGTTCGCCATCGACCCCGCCGCCACCTAACTCACCCCTCCCGTGAACGAGACGTCCCCTTCCGCTGCCGCGCCCATTCCCAACGTCCTAGCCGACCGCTACGCCTCCGCGGCGATGAAAGATATCTGGTCGCAGCAGGGCCGCGTGGCGCTGGAACGCGATTTCTGGATCGCGGTAATGAAAGGGCAGCGGGATCTCGGGGTGCCGATTCCCGCCGAAGCGATCAAGGATTACGAGAAGGTGAAAGCGCAGATCGATCTGAGCGCGATCGCGCGGCGCGAGCGCATCACCTTGCACGATGTGAAAGCGCGGATCGAAGAATTTTCCGATCTCGCCAAGCGCCAGTTCATCCATCTCGGGCTGACGAGCCGCGACCTGACGGAAAACGTCGAACAGTTGCAGGTATTTCGCGCGCTCAAGCTCGTGTATTTCAAGGCCGCGGCTGCGCTCCTTGCGCTCGCCACCCAGGCCGAGGCGCACCGCGACCTCATGATCACGGGCCGCACGCATAATGTGCCCGCGCAGCCGACCACCTTCGGAAAACGACTGGCGATGTTTGGCCAGGAACTCCTGCTCGCGTTTGCCCGGATTGAGGAACTTCTCGCCCGCTATCCGGTGCGGGGACTGAAGGGCGCCGTTGGCACGCAACTCGATCAACTTACCCTTTTGGGCGGGGACTCGAACAAGGTGGATCAGCTCGAAACCCGGGTGCTCAAGCATTTGGGTTTTCGGGCCTCCCTCGGGGCCGTCGGCCAAGTCTATCCACGCAGTCTCGATTTTGATGTGGTGAGCGCGCTGCACCAACTCGGCGCCGCGGGCGCGAGTTGCGCCACCACCCTGCGGCTCATGGCCGGAGCCGGCTTGCTGACTGAAGGATTTCAGGCGGGGCAGGTCGGTTCATCGGCGATGCCCCACAAGGTCAACGCGCGCAATTGCGAGCGCATCTGTGGTTTTTCCACCGTGCTCGGCGGATATGTGACCATGACGGGCGCGCTCTCCGGCCACCAATGGAACGAAGGCGATGTTTCCTGCTCGGTGGTGCGCCGCGTTGCACTGCCGGATTCTTTCTTCGCGATCGATGGTCTCCTCGAAACCTACCTCACGGTGCTCAAGCAGATGGAGATTTTCCCCGCTGCGGTGGCGGCGGAAAACGAGCGTAATCTCCCCTTCCTGGCGACGACCACAATCTTGATGGAAGCCGTGAAGCAGGGCGCCGGTCGGGAAACGGCCCACGAGGCCATCAAGGAGCATACGCTGGCGGCCGCGAAAGCATTGCGCTCCGGCAGCGGCGATGCGGATCTCCTGCCTCGGCTCGCCGCCGACCGACGCATTGGCCTTGGGAAGAAAGCGCTGCACGCCATCCTTTCCGAAAACGCGCGTTTCGTTGGCGCCGCTCCGCATCAGGTGGATGCCTTTCTGGCTGACGTGAAGCCGCTCGCGCGCAAATGCCGGGGCGCAGCCGAGTATCAGCCCGGACGCTTGTTGTAAGTGACGGGAGGAAGTGTTCGTGCGGCGAACAGAATAACTTCGCCGGCCGAGCGATGACAGCGGGCGGGGCAACCGGGGAGGCCCGCATATTTTCCGCGGGGCGCAGCATGAAATTTGTGCATACCCCTGACCTTCCTTGGCGAATCCAGCCGAGGGTCGGGAAATTTGGGTTTGCCACCGCCCAACGCGAAGCGCTTCTTTGGACCCTCACGTTCTCTCAAACCTTTATTCCATCCCTCTGTCATGGCTGAACTCGTAGGAAATGTCTTGGTGGGCCAGTCCGGCGGCCCCACATCCGTCATCAATGCCAGTGTCGCGGGTATCATCGCCGAAGCGCTGAACCATGAGTGCATTGAGGAGATCTACGGCGCCTTGAATGGTGTATTGGGCATCCTGCAGGAGGACTTCATCGACCTCGCCTCGCAGTCGCAGCAACAGATTCGCGCGCTGCGGCACACCCCCGGGGCCGCGTTGGGCACCTGCCGCTACAAACTGAAAAAGCAGCAGGACTTCGATCGCGTGCTGGAAGTGTTCAAGGCGCACAACATCCGCTACTTTTTCTACATTGGCGGCAATGACTCCCAGGACACCGCGGACAAGATCTCCAAGACCGCCCAGCAACAGGGCTACGAACTGCGAGTGATCGGCGTGCCGAAGACCATCGATAATGATCTGCCGTTGACCGATCACTGCCCCGGCTACGCCAGCGCGATCAAGTATATCGCGACCACGGTGCGCGAAATCGCCTGCGACAATGAGGCCATGGGCCAGGGCGATCTCGTGTCCATCGTGGAAGTCATGGGCCGGAGCGCAGGTTGGATCGCCGCCGGCGCCGCGCTGGCCAAACGCAAAGATCATCCGCACGACGCTCCCCATCTTATTCTCCTGCCCGAAATTCCCTTTAACCAGGAGAAGGTGCTCGAAGACATCAAACGCACGCTAAAGCGGGAGAAATACTGCCTGATCGTGGTCGCTGAAGGACTCGTGGATGCCGACGGCAATTATGTCGCCGCGGAATCGGCCACGGATGCGTTCGGTCACGCCCAACTCGGCGGCGCCGGCGACGCTCTCGGTGAAATCATCGGACAACACCTTCCCGGCGTGAAGGTGCGCGTCGCCAAGCCCGGGCTCGCCCAGCGTTGTGCGTCACATGTTGCTTCGAAGACCGATGCCGATGAGGCCTACCTCGCCGGCGAGGCTGCGGTCGAAGCCGCCATTGCCGGTCAGACCGACAAGATGGTGACGTTGGTCCGCGGCGAAACCGAAAATTACACCTCCGAGACGGGGCTGGCCCCGCTCGCTGATGTGGCCAACACGGTGAAAAAACTGCCGCGTGACTGGATCAACGAAGATGGCGTCAGCATGAATTTCCAGTTCCTGCGTTACGCCCAGCCACTCGTGCAGGGAGAAGTAGCGGTGCCGTATGATAACGGCGCGCCGGTCTTCGCCCGTCTCGACAAGTCGCGGGTGGACAAGCAGCTCGGCGCCTACGAAGTCTGAGGCGGTTCCGATGTTTTCGAAGGCCGGTCGAAAGACCGGCCTTTTTGCTGCACGAGGGTCAGAGCACCTGCACCCCGGTCACCCGACACAAGCGGCCAGCAGGCGATCATGGACCGCCGTGGCCGGAATCGGATCGCGCGCACTGCCCGTGCCGATGAGCACAGGCCATTCGCTCGAATCGGCGGGGCACGTACCGTGGGAACCTTTGACGAGTCCGGCATCCAGGGGAATCACGTCCATCAACATTCTAAATCCTAGCTTCTTGCGCAGCAGTTTCCCCACGATCCTCAACTTGGGCAGGCTGAGAGCGGGATTCACAAAGAGTTCCACCGGATCGTAGCCATACTTGCGGTGAATATCGACACACCGCGCAAAGTCCGGGGCTTTCCGATCGTCCTCCCAATAATAATAGGTGAACCACGAGTCCTCGGCGGAAAACGCCACGAGGTCGCCGGCGCGTGGGTGATCGAGTCCGGCGGCGCGTTTGCCTTCCGCATCGAGCACCCGCGCCACGCCTGCCACGCCTTCCACGGCCGCGCGAACGGCCGGGAGCAACGACGCATCGTTCACGTAAATGTGCGCGATTTGGTGATCCGCGATGGCGAAGACTTTGCTGGCGCCGCAATCGAGCAGCTCGAGTCCGAGTTCATCCTTGAGCGTGATCCAGCCGCGGGACCGAAAGAGGCGGTTTAACGCGATCGATCGACGCACGGCGGTGATGCCATACTCCGAAAGCACAATCGTGCGAATGCTGCGCTGCGCATAAAAATCGAGCAGCCCGCCCACCACGCGATCGACCGCCTGACAATCGGCCGCCAACTGGGGGTCGTCCGGCCCCAGGCGCTGGAGATTGTAGTCGAGATGGGGCAGGTAAACGAGGGACAGGTCGGGTCGATGCCGCTCCTCCACCCACTCCGCGGACCGCGCGATCCATTCAGACGAGGCGATACCCGCCGCCGGACCCCAAAACGCGGGAAACGGAAAGGGCCCGAGGTCCCGCTTGATCTCATCCCGCATCGGCATCGGATGCGTGTAGACGTCGAAAACCTTGCGTCCATCCGCCGGATACATCGGCCGGGGCGTGATCGACCAGTCCGCGGTCGAATACATGTTGTACCACCAGAATAGTTTGGCGCAGGTGAAGCCCGGCCGCGCGGCGCGACACTTTTCCCAAAGTCGAGGTCCCTGGACCAGGTGGTTTGACTGTTTCCAGAACTGGTGCTCCGCCAGCTCGCGATCGTACCACCCGTTGGCGACGCACCCATGGCCGGCGGGGGGCAGACCCGTAAGATAAGTGCTTTGGGCCGTGCACGTGACGGCGGGCAAAACGG
>JBEENF010000238.1:0-6148 GCA_041192325.1 Verrucomicrobiota bacterium | reverse complement strand
TGAACAATTCCCGCGACCGCAGACGCGTGACGCGCAGCAGCAGCCAGGGCACGAATTTAGCGCCGATGAAAGCCATCACCGCGCCCAAGGCGGCGAGCTTGAGCACGGCGAGACCCGCGGTGGCCCAGATGCTGGAGCCCACCTCCGCGCCCGCCTTGACCGCCAGGGCCGGCATGAGCACCAGGACGAGCACGGTGATGATATCTTCCACCACCAGCCATCCGACGGCGGCCCGTCCCTCGGTGGTTTCGACGAGCCCGTGGTCCGTCAAGACGCGCAACAACACGACGGTGCTGGCCACCGAGACGGCGATGCCGAGCACCGCGCCGTCGCCCAAGCCCCAACCGATCGCAAGCGTGACTCCAATGGCAAAGAGCGTCGCGATGGCGCTCTGACCCAAGGCGCCGGGAATCGCGATCGACTTCACCTTCATCAGATCGTCGAGGTGAAAATGCAGACCGACGCCGAACATCAGCAGGATGACGCCGATTTCCGCTAGCTGCTTGGCGAGAGCGAGGTCGCCGATAAAGCCGGGGGTGTGTGGTCCAACCACGAAGCCGGCGATCAGGTAGCCGACAATGGGGGGCAGACCGATGCGCTTCGCGAGCAGACCAAACACCAACGCAGCGGTCAGGCCGAACGCGATCGTAGTGATGAGGGTGATGTCGTGCACGCGATGGCTTTTTTTTGCGTCGATCGATCGCATCGGCAAGCCCGGTCGCCGTGAAAGCAGGAATATTTTCCGCGTCCACCCGAATGCGTTTCAAGCATTGCGGGGCAGTTTTCCCATTGGGAAACGCGTGGCGCCTCGGCTAAATTCGAGGCGGCGATTGCTCGCCGGGCGCGGTCGGCCAGTCAGCGCAGCGGCATCACGGCCTTTGCGATTCAGGCGGAAGCCGGCGCGCTCCGTTCGATGCGCGACAGCAGCCTCGACGGTCGCGGGTTGAGCTAGACGACGGGGACGGGAGACGAAAGCGCGGCCATCACTTCCTTGAAAAGATATTTCGCTCCCTCGATGCCATTCAACGGACCCGCTTCGTATTCCAGCGCGAACGTTCCTTTGAAACCGGCCGCCAGCATGATGCGCGTCGAGCGCTGGACATCGTTCTTGTTGCCCCAGCGGTCCCAGTATTTCGCATGCACGTGCGTGTGGGCGTAGGGGGCGAGGGCCTTGAGGCCGTTGAACAGATGGTATTCGTGCTCCCAGTTGCCGAAGTCCGGGGACGCCTCGCAATAGGGGTGATTCACCTCGTCGAGAATCGCGCGCACGTTCATCGGATCGGCGGCAAGGCCCCAGTGGTTCTCGATGGTGACTTTGATTCCGAGATTGCCGCCGTAATCGGCCATTTCCTTGTAGGACTCGATGGCGGCGGCGAGCAGCGGCAGGATATCGTCGTTCTTGGGGTATTGGTCGCCGGGCCGGAGTGACGCGGGGGGACGGAGGCTGGGACCGAGGGCTTGCGGTGAATTCATGCGGACCGTTCTGGCCCCGATCAGCTTCGCGCCATCGAGCCACTTCTTGCCGACCTCCACACCCGCTTTGCGCAGCGCGGTGTCGGACGACGCGAGATTGGTGGGCGCGTTGTTCGAAATGTGCCGGACCTTGGTGCCCGTCTCGACCGTTTTGGCGGCAAACTTATCCAGCCACTTTTTTCCCGAGGCCGTGGAGGGATCGAAGATTCCCTGGGTAAACATGCTTTCGTCGCTGACGTCGCCAAACAAGGAGGAGCGGATGTCCATCTGCGTCACGCCGGGAAAGGTGTCCTTCGTGAATTGCGGGAAATCCATCATCGTGAGTTCGCCGTAGAGTTTTTTTAACTCTTCGCTCGTCAGGCCGGCGCTGCCCGGGCCCTGGCCGCCGCGGCCCGCCGGGGGCGCATCGCCGGCGGCGTTGGCGGGTGGACCGCGGCGAATGCGGCTGGCCAGCGATTTGAAAATGAATCGGATTGGCCACGAACAGGAGGCGATGCGGTTCAGCTTGCTCTTCTCATCCATCGCCTGGGCTTTCGCCTGTTCTTGCGGCGTCAGCATGAGCGCGGCGGCGGTTACGCCGCCGCCGACCGTCTTGAAAAAACCGCGACGATCCAATTCCTCTCCGCCGGCTTTATTTTGCATGCCGGAGACAACCGCGCGCGGGGGAGGGGGTCAACCCGCATAAGTCCTGGTCAACGGGCGGGCCCACGCAGCCTGGCGCCGTTGGCGGGTTTAGGGCGTCTTCTTCTTCCGCCCGGTCTTCGGCTCGATGTTCAGGTAAGTCTTGTTGAGCATCTGGCTTTCGTAGAGCTCCAGCAGGCGCACGCCTTCACGCGGCTTGACCATGTCCTTGCGCGTCGCGGCATCGATCTGCGCCTTCATCTTCCGGCAGAGATCCTCCTGCTGGTATTGCACGCCTTCGATCACATCCGCGATGCGGCTGCCGCTCAAGGCCTCCTCAATGTAGAACCCGTTCGGCTCGTCGTCCTCCAGAAAGACGTGCACTTCATTCACGCGGCCGAACAGGTTGTGCAGGTCACCCATGATGTCCTGATACGCGCCGGTGAGGAAGATGCCGAGGTAGTACGGCTTGTTGTTCAAGGGGTGCAGGGTGACGTAATCCTTCACGTCCTGCAGATCGATGAACGAGGAAATCTTGCCGTCCGAATCGCAGGTGATGTCCACCAGGATCGCGTTGACCGTGGGCTTCTCCTTCAGGCGGTGCAGCGGGGCGACGGGGAAGAGCTGTTTCAGGGCCCAATGATCGAGGAGCGATTGGAAAACCGAGAAATTGCAGACGTATTGGTCCGCGAGCAGCTTGTTGAGATCGTGAAGCTCCTCGGGCTGGTAGCCGGAATTACGACTTTCCTTCGCGATCTTTTCGCAGATCTGCCAGAAAAGCGATTCCGCGGCCGCCCGGTTTTCCAAGTCGAGATAGCCGAGGTTGAAAAGCGAGAACGCCTCCTCTTTTTTCTGCATCGCGTCGTGAAATCGCTCGAGTCGGCCGAGCTTGGTCTTGTTCTTCAGCATGACCTCGAGGTCCTGGACGACCTTGTGCTTCTCCTTCGGCTGATGCTGCTGACCGAGGGACTCGCGCTTGTTGATGCGCTCGAAGACCTCGACCACGAGAAGGGAATGCGGCGCGACGATGGCCCGGCCGGATTCGCTAACGATGTCCGGCACCGGCACGCCCGAGCCGTCGCAGATTTCGCGAATATTGAAAACCACGTCGCGGGCGTATTCCTCCATCGTGTAGTTCATCGACGACTCGAAGTTGGTGCGTGAACCGTCGTAATCGATGCCGAGTCCGCCACCCACGTCGAGGTAGCCCATGGGAAAGCCCATCTTTGACAACTGGCAGTAGAAGCGCGTCGCCTCGATCACCGCGTTCTTGATCGTGATGATGTTCGGCACTTGGGAGCCGATGTGGAAGTGAACGAGCTTCAGCGCCTGGGTGAGTTTGGCGGCGCGGAGCTTTTCGCAGGCAAAGAGGATTTCCGCGGTATTGAGGCCAAACTTGGCATTGTCGCCCGTGGACATGGCCCATTTCCCCTCGCCGCGGGTCTGGAGCTTGGCCCGAAAGCCGATCAGGGGCTTAACGCCCGTTTCTTCCGAGATCCGGATGACGTCATCGAGCTCGGCGAGTTGCTCGACCACAATGATGATCTTCTTGCCCAGTTTGCGGCCCAGCAGGGCGAGGCGGATGTAGTCGTGATCCTTGTAACCGTTGCAGATGATGAGCCGCTGGGAGCCCTCATGCATGGCCAGCGCGATCATCAACTCGGGCTTGGAGCCGGCCTCGAGGCCGTAGTTGAAGTCCTTGCCCGCGGCGACGATCTCGTCGACCACCTCGCGGAGCTGGTTGACCTTGATGGGAAACACGCCACGGTAATTACCCTTGTAGCCTTCCTGCTTGATGGCGGCGGCAAACAATTGGTTGAGCTGGATCACGCGATGGCGCAGCAGATCTTGAAACCGGATGACCATCGGGGCGGTGAGGCCCATGCCGAGGGCTTCGTGGACCACGTCCAGCACGCGAATGCCCCGACCATCCGCCAGGGGCTGCATGTTGACGAACCCCCCGTCGTCGACGGAGATGTGGCCCGAGCCCCACCGTTTGAAACCGTAGTGTTCTTCAGAGTTGGCGGCGGACCAGGCGGAGGAGGATTTGCTTTTCAACGCGATGCGGGACGAGGGGAGTTATAGCTTGCTTTTTCCAGAGGCGAATCAGTTAGATGCGTGTTTTCTTTTTTCAAATCACTCAACACGCAATGACGAAAATGTCCTCGGTGCTTCCCGCCTCTCTCTTTCTTGCCCAGACGCCGGCTGGCGCGCCTCAGCAAGGCGGCATCCCGATGATGATGATCGTGGGCTACGTTCTGCTCTTTGCAGCGATGTATTTCTTCATGATTGCGCCGCAGCGGAAGAAGCAGAAGGAGCACGAGAAGATGCTGAAATCGCTGGAATCGGGCGACGAGATCGTCACCAACGGCGGCATTTTCGGCGTGATCACGAACGTGAAGGAAGACCGGTTTGTGGTGCGCATCGCGGAAAACACCAAGATCGAGCTGGGCAAGGGCTTCGTGCAGACCGTCCTGAAGCAGCAGAGCGCGGACAAGAAGTAACGCGGCGAAACGCCGGCCAATTCCCGCGGCCCGCGCCAGCGCCGGGCTGTACCCTACTTTAAACCCAATAGACCATGTTCAAACGCAACCTTTGGAAGATCGTGCTCTGCCTCGCCATCGCGGCGTGGGCGGTGACACAGCTGCTTCCGTTTCAAGATACGCCGTTTGTCGAATACGCCCGCACCCACGCGACGGCGAAGCCCGAGGAATTTGCCAAACTGCTCGATGAATCCGCCGCCCGGAAAAAGAACCTCCAGGCGATCAGCGAATACGTCGCCCTGAAGCAGATCGGCAAGGAACGGAAGATCGACCTGCATCAATATTTTCCGCAGATCCGGCTTGAGGAGACCCTCAAGAATGTCGAGAAGCGCAACGACATCCTGTTGACCGAGCTGTTGCGGCTTTCGAAGCGCAAGCTTCGCCTCGGCCTCGATTTGGTCGGAGGCGTTGCCTTTACCCTCGAAGCGGTCGAGCCCCCGGGCGAAAAGATCGATGCCCAGGCTCGAAAGGAAAAACTGCAGAAGGCCATCGAAATTATCGGCGCCCGCATCAATTCCTTCGGCGTGGCGGAGCCGATCATCCGCCCCGTCGGCGAAAACCGCATCGAAATTCAGCTGCCCGAAATCAGCACCAAGGACAATCCGGACGTCGTCAACAATGTGAAGGCGCCGGCCCGACTTGATTTCCGCATGGTGCATCCGAACGCCCAGCCCGGGCCCGGCGTCGAAACGCCGCCAGGCTACGAGGTCAAGCTGCTCGAACAGGAGGGCCGTCGGGGCGAAGCGTTCACGGAGGAGGTTTTTGTGAAGCGCATTCCGGAAATGACGGGCAAGATGGTCGCGAATTCGTTCGCCCGCCCCGACCTCTACGGCAAGCCGGAAGTGCTGCTCGAATTCACCAGCGAAGGAAAAACCCGCTTTGCCGAAGTCACCCGCGCCATCGCGGCCATCGGGCAGCGCGGGGGGGCTCCCGGGCGCCTCGCGATCGTGCTCGACGGCAAACTGTATTCCGCTCCCACCGTCCGCGAGGAAATCAGCGGTGGTTCGGCCCAAATCACCGGTAGTTTTTCCGACCGTGAAGCAATCAACTTGGCCAACGTGCTGAACAACCCGCTCGACGTCGAATTGCGCGTCATGGAGCAATTTGAAGTTGGACCTTCTCTGGCCGAAGACGCGGTATTGAGCGCGCGCTCCGCGTTTATCATCAGCACTCTGTTGACGATCGGGTTCATGCTCGTGTTCTACACCATCGGCGGCGTGGTGGCCGCGATCGGCATGGGCGTTAACGTCGTGATCACGCTCGGCGTGATGGCGAGCATCGGCGCGACGCTAACCATGCCCGGCATTGCGGGTATCGTCCTCACCCTCGCAATGTCGGTGGACTCCAACATTCTCATCTTCGAACGCATGCGCGAAGAGTTGCGCGCCGGCAAAACGCTGGGCGCGGCCCTCGAGTCCGGTTTCGACAAGGCTTGGAGCGCAATTCTGGACTCCAATGTCACTACGCTGCTGGTGGCCGTGATCATGATCTGGCTGGGCACCGGCCCGGTC
>JBEENF010000237.1:0-6173 GCA_041192325.1 Verrucomicrobiota bacterium | reverse complement strand
TGAAGCATCCTGGCGTGAAGATCATTCTCGCCCACCTGGGGCATCCCTATGAGGGCGAGTGCCTCGTGACGATCCGCAAACATGAGAACGTTTTTGCGGACGTGAGCGCGCTCCATTACCGCCCCTGGCAGCTCTATAATAGCTTGATGCTCGCCCAGGAGTATGGCGTCTGGTCGAAGCTCCTGTTCGGCACCGATTTTCCGTTCACGACGGTGAATGCGTCGATCGCGGGGCTGCGTGGCCTCAACGATCAAGTCGAGGGCACCAAGCTTCCGCGCCTGGATCCGGTGCAGATTGAAGCGCTGATCCAGCGGGACAGTCTCGGCCTGCTCGGCCTGGCGCCATGAGCGCGATCTCGCCGGTTGCGCCAGTTTCCCTCCCGCCCACCGGGGCCGCCAGTCGCACGCGTTTCATGGTCCTCGCCGGACTGTGCGGCGCGGCGGTTCTGGCGTATACCACGCGCAATGCCCTGGGCGTGGCGGAGAGCACAGTTCGCGCCGATCTGGCACTAACCAAGGAGCAGACGGGCTGGTTGATGAGCTTGTTCTTCTGGCCTTACGCGCTCTGCCAGATTCCCGGCGCCTGGTTGGGCCAGCGCCTCGGAGCGCGGCGGGCGTTGCCGCTCTTCGCCGTGCTGTGGTCTTTGGCGTCGGCCGGCCTTTCGATTGGCAGTTATGGCATGATGGTGGTGATGCGCATGTTTATGGGCGTGTCGCAGGCGGGCTTGGTGCCGGTGTGCGCGGGCGTATTGGCCAGATGGATTCCGCGCACGGGCCAGGCTCTCGCGTCGGGATCGCTGTCCGGATTCATGTCGGTGGGCGGAGTGATCGCGGCCCCGTTGACCGCGTGGTTGATCGTGACCTGTGGCTGGCGCTGGGCCTTCGCGCTGTATGCGATTCCGGGTTTTCTCTGGGCGGCGTGGTTTCATGGATCATTTCGCAACCAGCCGGCCGAGCACTCCCGCGTGAATGAGGCCGAGCGGCAATTAATCCAGCAGGGAACAAATGCGCCCATCGCCGGGACCGACGCCGCCCGCGTCGTGCCGTGGCGGCAAATTCTCACCAGTCCGGCGATGGGCTGGATTTGCGCGCAGCAATTTTTTCGCGCGGCGGGCTATATCTTCTTCAGCACTTGGTTTGCGACTTATCTTCAGGAAGCGCGGGGCATGAAACTCGTGACCTCGGGCCTGCTGGTGATGCTGCCGCTGCTGGCGGACGTGGCGGGCAGTCTGTCCGGGGGAGCGCTGTCGGACGCCATCTTGCGGCGTACCGGCAGCGCGAAACTGGCGCGGAAAGGCCTGTCCATAGTCGCGATGGTGGTTTGCGCGCTGCTCACCTTCTCCGCTTCTTTCTCCCATAACGTCCTCGTCATTGTCGTGATCATCAGCGCGGGAACATTCTGCGCGGCCATGGGTAATCCCTGTTCTTCCGCCACGACAATGAGCATGGGAGGAGCCCACGTCGCCACGGTGATGAGCATGATGAATATGAGCGGTAATCTGGGCGCGGCGTTGTTTCCCCTGGCGGTGCCGTGGCTGCTGGCGGCGACGGGCAGTTGGAATGCGGTCTTGCTCGGATTTTCGGGGTTGTATGTTGCCGCGGCCGTTTGCTGGAGTCTGTTGAAAGTCGAGGGCACGGTCATGGATCAGGCGCTGGCCAAGGCATGAGGCTCCGCGGTGCCCTCAGGAGAAGGTCTTCCGCCGCTTCAACTGAAGAACTTCCAGTTGCCGAGCGCGGAGAAACCGATTGATTCCCGCACCAACGTCCTGCGAGGACCTCACCCCAGCATGTCCACGTCATCCGCCACCTTTCGCTTTCCACCGTTTTGTTGCCCAACGTTGGGTGCAGCGGGCCCATTGCGTTTGGGCCTGCTGACGCTGGCCGTCGCGTGCCTGCCGCTGGCCTTGAGGGCCGCGGCCGCTTCTGAAATCCCGGACTTTAACCGGCAAATCCGGCCCATACTTTCCGATAAGTGTTTCCGGTGTCACGGACCGGATGAGAACGAGCGCAAAGGGGGCGACGACGGACTGCGCCTCGACACCTTGGAAGGCGCCAAGGTCGATCTCGGCGGCTACCAGGCGATCTTTCCCGGGGCGCCGGAAAAAAGCGAAGTCCTCAGCCGGATCTTGAGCGAGGATCCCAAGGAACGGATGCCGCCACGCAAGACGGGCAAGACGCTTACCTCCGAAGAAATCGACCTGCTCAAGCGCTGGATCGCAGGGGGCGCCCCCTACGCCCGCCACTGGAGCTACGAACCACCGGCGCGCGCGCCATTGCCGGGCGTCAAAAATTCGACGTGGGGCAAAGGCCCGCTGGATCGCTTCATTCTCGCCCGGCTCGCAAAGGAGGGGCTGCGGCCGCAGCCCGAAGCCGACCGTGCCGCGCTGGCGCGTCGTGTGGCGTTGGATTTGACCGGTCTGCCCCCGACGGCGGAGGAAGTGGAGGTCTTTTCGGCCGACTCCGCGGCGACCGCCTACGAAAGCTTTGTCGACCGGCAACTCGCGAAGCCCGCCTACGGCGAACATTGGGCGCGCGGCTGGCTGGATTTGGCGCGATACGCCGATTCCAAAGGTTACGCGGATGACCAACCGCGGAGCATCTGGCGCTATCGCGACTACGTGATCAACGCCTTCAATCGGAACCTGCCCTTCGACCAGTTTACGATTGAGCAACTCGCGGGCGATCTGTTGCCGAATCCCACGACGGAGCAGTTGTTCGCGACCGGGTTTCATCGCAACACGATGAACAACACCGAAGGCGGCACCGACGATGAGGAATTCCGGAGCGTGGCGATCGTGGATCGCGTCAACACGACAATGGCGGTCTGGATGGGCACCTCGATGGCGTGCGCGCAGTGTCACACGCACAAGTACGATCCCCTCACGCAGAAGGAGTACTTCCAGCTTTACGCCATCTTCAACCAGTCGGAGGACGCCGACAAAAATGACGAATCCCCGGTGTTGGAGTTTTACACGGATGCGCAGCAGACCCAGCGCGCGACCTGGGAAAAGGAAATGGCGGCGCTGAACCGGCAGTTGATCGCCGCCCGCCCCGCGCACGCTGCGGCCGCCGCCCAATGGGCCCGTGAATTTCCGGTCCAGCTGGACTGGCAGTTTCCCAAACCCACCGCGGCGAAGTCCGCCGGCAAGGCGGTGATCACGTTGAGCGACGACGGAAACATTCTGGTCGCACCCGGGCAGACCAAGGACACGTATACCATCGAATTGCCCCTGACCGGAAGCGCGCCCGTTACGGCCTTGCGCGTGGAGGCGCGCCCGCATGATTCGTTGCCAAGCAGCGGTCCCGGCGGGGCGGAAGGCAACTTCGTCGTCACACGGGTGCGCGCCGGAATCCAATCGGCCGAGCCTATCCGCCGCGCGCGGTTTGTGCGGGTGGAACTGCCGGGCAAGGATCGCGCGCTGCAACTCGCCGAGGTGCAAATTTTCAGCGGAGGCGAAAATGTGGCGGGCCGGGGCGCTCCCTCCCAAAGTTCCACGGCGAGTGGGGCCTGGGCGCGCCGCGCCATCGACGGCCTGACCGACGGCAATGTGGCGAACAACTCCGTGACGCAGACCACCGTCAGCGAGAATCCGTGGTGGGAGATCGATCTCAACTCCACGTTTCCGCTGGAACGGGTGGTGGTGTGGGGACGCACCGGCGCCGAAGCCACTCCGGCCGGATTGCGTGTGGTGCTGCTCGACGAGGAGAGGCAGCCCGTGTGGGAATTGGTTGCGCGGGACGCGCCCATGCCCAGCAAACTTTTCGATTTCCGCGATCCGGTTGAGATAAAGCTCCAACGGGTGGTGGCCGATTATGCGCAGGCCGATCTCGACGAGTCTTTTATCATCACGGATCTCGAGCCGAAAACTCCCAACTTCCGAAAAAGGACGGCCCTAAAAAAGGGCTGGGGTGTGGCCGGCGCGACCGGGCGGGCCCACGCAGTGTCGTTTCAGCCGGAGAAGCCGATCACGTTGCAGCCCGCCGAGAAGCTCGTCGTGACCATCGAGC
This sequence comes from Verrucomicrobiota bacterium, assembly GCA_041192325.1. Taxonomy (GTDB): domain Bacteria; phylum Verrucomicrobiota; class Verrucomicrobiia; order Opitutales; family Opitutaceae; genus ER46. The sequence goes on along the minus strand of JBEENF010000237.1, from coordinate 2,166 downwards.
AACGCTCCGCGACGGATCACGCGACGCTCAACCATTTCCGCGTGGGATTCACGACGGATGCCCGCAGCGACGCCCATCTTCGCGTCCCGCCGGCGGCGCTCGCCGCGCTGCAGGTTACCCCTTCCGCGCGTGATGCCTCCCAAACTGCGCTGATCCTGGATTATTATATTCGCGAGATTGCGCCCGAGTTGAAACGCGAGCGCCAGAGTTTAGCGGCCTTGCAGCGCTCGCTCAGTGAGATGCCCCTCAATTCCTCGCCGATCATGCGCGAGCTCGCGGCCGACCAACAGCGCAAGACCCACGTGCAGTTGCGCGGGAATTTTCGCGCGCTCGACGAAGAAGTCTCGCCGGGCGTGCCGGCGGTGTTTCCGCCTCTGCCCGCCGGAGCGCCGGTGAACCGGCTCACCTTGGCGCGCTGGCTGGTGGATGAAAGCAATCCGATGACGGCGCGCGTACTGGCGAACCGTTACTGGGAGGCGATTTTTGGAATCGGCCTCGTGCGCACTTCGGAGGACTTCGGTTCCCAGGGAGAATTGCCGACGCATCCCGAACTCCTGGACTGGCTCGCGCGGGATTTGGTCGAGGGCAAATGGGACCTGAAGCGGTTTCTGAAAACGCTGGTTACCTCCGCAGCGTATCGCCAGAGCTCGCAAGTGACGCCGGAGGCGCTTGCGGCCGATCCGGAAAACCGACTGCTCGCGCGAGGCCCGCGTTTTCGTCTCGCGGCGGAATTAGTGCGTGATCAGGCGCTGGCCGTGAGCGGTTTGCTGAGTTCGAAAATGCATGGGCCATCCGGACGGCCCTTTCAGCCGGCTTTCGACCTGCGCGCGGCGTTTGGGTCCGCCTTGGATTGGAAAACGAGCGCCGGCGAGGATCGCTATCGCCGCGGCCTTTACACCGAATGGCGCCGGAGCAGTCCGTATCCTTCCATGGTCACGTTTGACGCGCCGAACCGCGAGGTCTGCACGGTGCGTCGCAACCGCAGCAACACCCCGCTGCAGGCTTTGGTGACCTTGAACGATCCGGTCTACGTCGAGGCGACGCAAGGGCTCGCCCGACTCATGGCCGGCGTTCGCGGCGCGGCAGCCGAAAAAGCGCGGCATGGCTTCCGCCGCGTGCTCGCCCGGCCGCCCGCGGGCGCCGAGCTCAAGGAACTGCTCACTCTTTTCGATCAGGCGGCCGCGGCTTACCGTTCCACGCCAGACGACGCACTCGCGTTGATCGGCGGCACGGAGAATCCGCTGCCGGCGGAGATCGAGCCGGTCGAACTCGCGGCGTGGACCGCAGTGGCCAATGTACTGCTTAATCTCGACGAAACCGTGATGAAACGCTGAGCCGCCTGCTGATGAATGTTTCCCTCCAAAAGCTTCAGCACCAGACGCGCCGGCAGTTCCTGCGCAACGTCGGGCAGTTCAGCCTTGGCGCGATTGCGATGGAAACATTGCTCGCGCGGAAGGCGAAGGCGGGCCCGGCGGCGGCGCTCAATCCGCTCGCTCCCCACGCGCCGCATTTTGCCCCGAAGGTCAAACGCGTCATTTATCTGCACATGTCCGGCGGCCCGCCGCACCTCGATTTATTCGATTACAAGCCGGAGTTGGTGAAGCGGGATGGGCAGCTCGCGCCGGACGATTTCATCAAGGGCCGTAAATTCGCCTTCACCACCGGCACCCCGAAATTGATGGGAACGCCGCGCCGCTTTGCCCAATACGGCAAAGGCGGCATCTGGATGTCCGACGCGGCGCCGAATTTTCAGACGATCGCGGACGAGCTGTGCGTGATCAAGTCGATGAACAGCGATCAGTTCAATCACACGCCGGCCGAGTTGTTGCTGTTCACCGGATCACCGCGGCCGGGACGCCCCTCGATGGGTTCATGGGTGACTTACGGGCTCGGGAGCGAAAACGAAAACCTCCCGGGCTTCGTGGTGCTCATCAGCAGTGGCGTCCAACCCAGCGCGGGTCAGGCGGCCTGGGGTACGGGATTTTTACCTTCGGTTTTTCAAGGCGTGCAATGCCGCTCCAAGGGCGACCCGGTGCTGTATGTCGGCGATCCTCCCGGCATGACTCGCGCGATGCGGCGGCAGACGCTCGATGCGCTGCGCGCCCTGAACGAAATCCAGGCTCAGGAACTCGGGCGTCCCGAAACTGCGACGCGAATTGCGCAGTA
>JBEENF010000236.1:0-6204 GCA_041192325.1 Verrucomicrobiota bacterium | reverse complement strand
GACGAGAACTCGCCGCAAGATCAGGGGGACAGGGGTGCGCATGGGGTGAGAATCGACCACCGGAAAGAGGGGCGTCCGTTATGGGGCGCTCGATAAAATGCGTCCGTCCGTCCCCACGGCGAGGCAAAAGACGGCGACGGCCGCGGGGTCACTGCGCCCGCGCCCCCGACCAGCCGGCGACGCCACTCAAACGCGCCATTATTTGAGTCCCACGGGATAGACCCCGCCATTCTGGCCGCTGACGGCGATCGGCGCCCCATCCTGAAAATCGATTTCCACGATTTTTTCGCTCACTGCCATCGCGGTCGAAATGACTTTGCGCGTGGTCGCGTCGATCACGCGGGAGGGCGTGTAGCAGTACCTGCCATCATTGCTGAACTGGACCCAGCGGTCATGGGGCGGCCCGGCCACTTGCGTGATATCGGTGAACAGGGGCACATCTTCGATCCATTTGGGCGGCATGGTCGTGTAGTCGTAAATATACAGATAGCCCCAGCCGTCATCGATCGTCCAAACCTCCTTCTTGTTCCCCGGGCGCACGGCAATCCCGTGGTGAACGGGCTGGTTGCCGTGCGGCATGGGGTTGGTCTTGGCCTGGGGATATTTCTCGCGCTCCGGCGGCACGCGATGGAGCACTTCCCACGTCCTCCCCGTCGCCACTTCCGCCGCGGCGATGCCCTCGAGTTTCGTGATGTTCGCAAAGAAAAACTGCTCCGTCGGATCCACGGTGAGCGGTCGGATGGGACCACTAAAAGGGCCGATTTTCTTTACCAGCTGGTGCGTGTGTTGGTCGAACACGTAGAGCGGCCCGCCGCTCCGGCCGCCGGAATACACATACTTGCCCTGCTCGCCGATAAACGTGTTGTGCGGATTGGTATGCATTGGGTGCATGGCCAACTGTTCGCCCGTGCGCGAATCAAGCACGAGCATGCGATCGCTCGTCTTGAGCGGCACATAGAGCGCTTTCCCGTCGCGCGTCACGTTAAGCCGGTCCGGAAACTGCCCTTGGTCGAAGCGGCCCACGTTGATGGTCCAGACCATTTTTTCGCGCACGAAGTCGTAGGCATAAATCGTGTTGGTCTTGTCCTCGGTAAACCACAGCCAGCCGAGATTGGCATCGACCGTGATCCCGCGAATCGTCGCTTCGACTCGCTCGGTCGCGTGGGCCGCCCGTCCGGACTTTCCGGGCCGGCGCTGCCGCCACGTTTCCAGGTCCCTCACCAACTCAGGCAAAGCGAGCGTGCGCACCAGCGTGTGACCGCGATCGATGTCGTAAATCTTCAGATCCGCCGCGACGTCGTCCGTGACGTAGAGGAGATGCTTGAGACCGGCGCCGATCTGGGGGTTGGTCCCGGCGCCGGTGGCAAGAGGCATGAAGGCGAGGGCCAGCAAAGCCAGCGCCGCGCTCGAGCAGCGCAGGCGGGCGAAGCGGGAAAAGAACAAGCCGCCGGTGGCACAGGTTTTCATTGGGGTATCGAACCGGGGTGAAGGGGCCGGGTGATGGGACGCCGCCTTGCGAATCGGGTGGATTCCGCCACTCAATCGGATTCCCCCAGGGGAAGCCAGTCACCAGTGGTGGCCCCCTCGCCCGCGTTGGAGTGTTCGCGCTCGCCTTTGTCCTTGCCCGGCTGAAAAAGGGACCGGCAAATAAAGCGCGTCACCGGGCTGCCTTGCTTCTCCTCAACACTCCGCGGGCGAGCAGGTCCGCTCCCCACCCTCCTCATTTCACTCTGCTTCGCCCCCGTTCTCCTCATGGCCTCCTCGAAAATCCCGAAGTCCCCCCGCATCCTCACCACCACGGTCGGATCGTATCCGATTCCGGACTGGCTCGCCGCGTTGCCCAGCGAGCAGGCCGTGATTGATGCGACGCGCGTCGTGTTCGATATTCAGCGCCAGGCTGGCATCGATCTGCCGACCGACGGAGAACTCTACCGTTTCGACGTCAATCATCCGGACACGAACGGGATGATCGAGTATTTCATCCGGCCGATGCAGGGCATCTCATCGGTCATCGGGCGGTCGACCACGGACGAATTTTCCCGGCACCACCCGATGAATTTTCGGCGCAAGCCGGCCGGCGTCGTCACGGGTCCACTCGGCGAAGGCTCGCTCAACCTGCTCGCCGACTGCCAAAGGGCCGCGGCGGTCGCGGGCGGACCGTTCAAGTTTACGGTCACAAGTCCCTACATGCTGGCGCGCACGCTGCTCGACCACCATTACCGCGATTTCGAAAAGCTCACGATGGCGATTGGCGATGTGCTGGCCGCGCAAATGCCCGGGTTGCCCGCGCCCTGTCTGCAAGTGGACGAGGCCAACATCCCCGGCAGCCCCGAAGCCGGTCCGCTGGCCGCGGCCGCGATGAACCGCGTGCTGGATGCGATCGATCGCGGAACCGAGCGCGCCGTGCACTTTTGTTTTGGCAACTACGGCGGCCAGACGATTCAAAAGGGCAACTGGCAGAAGTTGATCGCGTTTCTTAACGCGCTGCACACCGACCATCTGGTACTCGAGCTGGCGCATCGTCCGAAGGCCGATCTCGACGCGTTGAAACAGATCGACCGCAAAATCTCCCTCGGCATCGGCGTCATCGATATCAAGGTCAACCACATCGAGACCCCGGATGAGGTCGCCGCGCGCATTGCAGCGGTGGAGAAAAAAGTCGGGCCTGATCGCGTGCGCTGGGTGCATCCGGATTGCGGCTTCTGGATGCTCAAGCGCTCCATTGCCGACCGGAAAATCGAGGCCCTGGTGCGCGGGCGGGATCTTTATTTGGGGCGTTAATCCGCAGCGCCTGGCGGCGGAATTTCGCCGCCGGCTCGTTCCGGTAGCGGAAACCGTGAAGTTTTCGCGCACTGGGTGTAGTCCGGCCAAAGATGTGGCGGAAACCGTGAGGTTTTCGTGCCGCGATGCCTCCGGGCGCCATCCACTCGCTCACGCTCGCGGCTACACTTTCTTCCACCCGAAGCGCCCGGGCGAATCGGCCCGTCACTCGATCTCCACGACCATCTCGATCTCGACCACGGCGCCGAGCGGCAAGGCGTGCGCGCCAATGGCCGCGCGGGCGTGACGACCCCGATCGCCAAAAATCGCCACCAGCAAATCGGAACAGCCGTTCATCACTTGCGGCTGCGCCTGAAATTCCTCGGTGCAGTTCACCCAGCCCCCGACGCGCACGATGCGTTTCACCTTCGAGAGCTCGCCGATCTCGCGCTTGAGCGAGGCCAGCAGGGTCAGCGTGGTGAGGCGCGCGGCAGCGGCGGCGTCCTGCTCCGTGAAATCGCGCCCGACTTTGCCCGCGACCACCTTGCCGGCCGCATCCCGCGGCACATGGCCGGCGAGGAAGACCAAGGAACCCGTCCGCACCGCGGGAACATAGTTGGCGATCGGCACATTGGGTTTGGGCAAGGCCAGTTTCAGCTCGGCGATTTTTTCCTCGGGCGTCGCCGCCGCGGCGCCGAGGGTGAAACACCACGCCGCAATCACGGCCGGAAGGGCAGCACGAATCTTCATGGCGAAATCCTGCGCGGCGAACCGCGGGAAGCGAGCCGACTTTCTGCGGCTCACCGCCGGAGTGCTGCGGTTTATTTCGGCAGGCTCGCCAGCTCCTTGTCCGTCCAGGGCCCGTTCCGCCCCGTGGTGGCGGCGCGGATTTCCGCCACCTTGGCCGCCGTGATCATGCCGGACTGATTGCCAAACTCGCGCCGCACGTAGGTCAGGATGGAGGCGATCTGGCCATCATCAAGATGACGCAGTGACGGCATGAGCATGCGGTGCGACGGGTTCTCTTTCCCCTGCAGCACAATTCTCACCATCGGCGTCTCGCCCTGTTGCACCCACGGCGAAGCCACGAGCGAGGGCGCGAGCAGCGACAGGCCCTGGCCGTTTTCCTGGTGACAGGGAGAGCAGTTGAGCGCGTAGGCCGTTTTGCCCTGATCGAAAAGTTGCTGGCTGGCGCGTTCGACGGGGTCGTCCGTCCGGCTTTTCTGATACGTTGCGAGCAGGCTGGTCAGCTCGGGGTTCTGGTAGGCGCGAATCGTCGCCACGTTGCTTTCGCTGAGGATCCGCGGGTTGAAGGATCCGGCGATCATGCGCTGGAGCATGAGTCGGACCCACGTGGGCCGTTCGCACAGCATCCGTTGCGCCAGCACCTGGTGACGGAGACTGAGCGTCGGATAAACCGTGACCAGCACCTCGGCGGCCGCGAGATCCTCGTAGCCGTCCAAGGCAGCCAGCAGCTTGGTGCGTTGCGCCTCGTCTTTTTCCTGCTGCAACAGTTCGCCAATGAGCGGCAGGGCGGCGGGAGCGGCGGCCGAACCCAATAGATCCACCAGCCGTTCCCGATCCGGGAGGGAAAGTTTTTGTCCCCGCATCATTGTCATCGCCTCGTCCACCGCGCCCGGATGATTAAGCCGGCCGGCGACGGCCACCAGGGCGGCTGAATGGCCGCCCCGCGCCCAGAGCCGCTCGAGAATTTCACGCAGTCCCTCCGGGGCCGCCTCAACCAGCTTCAAGGGCACTCGCTCGGCGAGCGTTTTTTCCGCCCAACGCTCGGGCGCGCTGACGGCCCGGTTTTTTCCCGCCAGACCTTCCGCCATGCCGGCAATCATCCGCTCGATGCTGGCGTCATCCGGGGCGGCGGCCAACAGGCGCCCGCACATGGCCAGATTTCGCCGCAGGTGCTCGGGGGAATATTCGAATATCCAGGGTGAATAATTTCCCTGCTTGAGCGTGAAGGTGCGCCTCGCCCCTTTATCCAGCGTGTACCGCAGGCCAAGTCGCTCCGCGATGTGGGCGGCAAAAATTCGCGTCTGCCAAACCGCCGGGTCCTTCAGCAGCGCGACCATTTCCTCGCGGCCCGACTCCGCCTTGCTCTCGATGGCCCACCACACCAGCAGCGGCAGGTGCTTGTCATCCGCCGCTTCGTCGTGGCCCAGCAATTCGCGAATGATCGGAAAGGCCTGGCCGGCTGGCAGGCGTTTGGCCGTGCTCGCGAGCTGGCTCAACACTTCGCGCTTGGTCTCGCTGCGCGCCAGAGTCTTCAACGCCGTCTGCAGCGCCGGGCTGACGCTGCCCTGATCGCCGAGCAGCCGGACCGTCCAACGGCGCACATGTTCGTTCGCATGCTGCAGCGTCTGCTGCGCCAGTGTCGCGTCGAATTCACCGCGCAGATTCAACACCCACAGCGCTTCCAACGCCTCCGGTCCACCGCGCTCGAGCAGGCCGCGCAGCGTCGGACCGATCGGCTCGGGCCGGTCCGCCAGCATCCGCCGGGCCTGCTCGCGATACCAGCGATTGGCGTTGCCCAAATGGCGGATGAGTTCCGCCGTCGAGGCTTGGCGCAAATCGAACGGTCCCGGGCGGACAAAGCTCCGCGGCGTGATCCGGTAGATGCGTCCGCTCGATTTGTCCCAGGTGTCCTTCGGATTCAGGTGACTGAGGCGCGACTCGTACCAATCGGCCACATAGATGCAGCCGTCCGGGCCCGACTCAATGTCGGTCGGACGAAAGGCGCGATCCTCGGAGTTGATCAGAATCGCGTCGTCCACCGTGCGGAAGGTGGACGTATCCGGATACACGCGACTGGCCTGCACCCGGTTGGTCATGGACATGCCCACCACGATCTGGCCCTGGATTTCCGGCAGCAGGCCGCCCTCATAAAAAAGGAAGGTCTGCGGAAAACGCTGGTTATAGCCTGCATGTTCCATGTCACGAAAGAACCCGAAGATAAACGGATTCATCGGCGGGCCGGCCTTCTCCCAGCCTTTGCTGTAGCTGGCGCCCTGCGCGTAATGAAATCCACGGGTCGAGCCGTTCGTGCCGGAATACGCCCGGCCGTAGCCGTCGAACTCGAAGCTCACGGTGTTGCCTCCGCCTTCGGCGAACACCTCGAAGACCTTCGTGCCGGGATGATAACGCCAGATTCCCTGCCCGAGCAGACGAATGTTTTGGATGTCGAGATTCGTGGTGCTGCCCGTCGCGCCATACAACCAGCCATCGGGCCCCCAATGCAGACTGCTGGCCAGCGAGTGGGTGTCCTCCAGCCCGAAGCCGGTGAGATGCACCTCCGGGTCGCCATCGGGCACGTCATCGTGGTTCCGGTCGGGATAAAAAAGCAGATAGGGCGATTGCAGCACCCACACGCCGTCGTTCCCAAACTCGATGCTCGTCGCCATGTTCAGGCCGTCGACGAAATCCTTGTGCCGG
>JBEENF010000235.1:0-6232 GCA_041192325.1 Verrucomicrobiota bacterium | reverse complement strand
ACTGACACTGGAATCTCGGCGCCCAGAAAGAAATCGTCGCCTTTGCGGCCAAGGCGTTTCTGCAGTTCAGAAAAGGGCAGGGCGCGGCCATCGCGCCAGGCCAGTAGTTCGCCATCGATGATAAAATCCCCCGCCGCCAGCGACGCGGCGCGCACGAGTTCCGGAAACTGGCCTGTGATGCGCTTCAGGTCGCGGGAGTAGAGTTCAATACGTCTGCCTTGCTTGTGCAGCTGACAGCGAATGCCGTCGTATTTTTCCTCCAGCCAGACCGGCGGCGGGAGCCGCTCCAGAATCGCTTCGGCCGTCGGCTCGGGACTCGCGAGCATGAATTGAAGTGGATGGAAAACGCGGAGCTGGATCGCGCCGAGTCGTCCAGTGCGCGCCGCGCGCGTGACCTCGGCGATGTCTCCCGCGAGCATGTTCGCCTCGCGGACCGCTTCCAGGGGCTGGGCCACGGCGGCCGCGATCGCCTCTTCCACCAAGCCCTCCTTGAGTCCGATGCGGAGATCACCCGTCACAATCTTGACGAGATACTTCGCCTCGACCGCCGACATTTCCTGCAAGAGCGCCCGCAGCACGTCGTTCTTCGCCATCGGGCCGCGTGACTCGGAAACGCGGACGAAGAAGGCCGAGACCGCGGCCAGGGTGACGCGGCTGGCGCCCGATTCACGATTCTCATGATCGCGGTGCAAAAGCAGCGCCTCGGCCGCGTCGCCAGCGTCGGCAAAACGATGATACGCGGCCCGGTAATCGGCTTCACTGAGTCCCGCGACTTCAAGCACGGCGCGTTTGATCACCGCCCAACCTATCGCGAGCACGCGGCCATCGGCTTGGGGAAACGGCCGCGCGGTAAAAAAGAGCGCGGCCAGGGCGGCGTCCTCCGGACCGAGTTCCGCGAGATAGCCGCGCAGCCATTCGATCTTCTCCAGCTTTCGCGGCGTCGACTTGACGCGCTCCGCGATGGCGGCGAAGCGCCCGAAACAGTTGGCTTCGCCGGGCTCGCACCCGGCCCCGGACTCGTCCGCCGGATCGGGAACGGATTCCGGCGTCGCGGCGGGAAAGACCCGTTGGCGCTCCGTGGCGCCCATCCCGAATTCAAGCTGGTTGTCCTGGCCGATGGCCCACGCCTCGATGCCGCGATCGCGCAGGGTGAGGGCGAATTCCTGCGCAAAACCGTGCAGCGTGAGCACGCGTCGGGGTTTCACCGCTTCGACAAACCGCAGGAGGTCGGGATAGTCTGCGTGATCCGAGAGCGGAAACGCCGCGTCGCACTGATAACGATAAATCGCGCCCGGGTCCATCGCCCAGCCCGTGATCATCGCGGTCTTCGGGCGCGGAATTTTGCGCAGGAATGTGGAGTTGTTGCTCTGGGGGGGGCAAATCACCACGTGGCCGGCAACCTCCGGCGCCGAGAATTCGCGATACGCAGGAAACCCGATGCCCAGTTCCTGGTAGATGCGCGTCAGCCTGACCGTCTGGGGATGCAACATGATCGGCAATTTGGCCTCGGTGAGCCCGCACAAGAGTTCCTGACTCTTGCCGAGACTATAGCCAAACAGCACGGGCGTCTCGCCGTCATCGAGGCAGGAGTGACAATAGGCCGCGATGTCCGCGAGCACGTCCTCCGTAGGCGGAAAAACGTAATGCGGCCGGCCGAACGTGGTCTCCATGATCAGCGTATCCGCCTGCGGGGTGGCACACGCTTCGGCGGAACGGCCCCGCCGTAATTTGAAGTCCCCGGTGTACAGCAGCGTGCCATGAACGTCGTGGGCCAGGAGGCTTTGGGCCGAACCGAAAATATGGCCCGCGGGATGAAGCGTGACGACGCAATCCGCGGTGAGTTGTTCCGCCTGGCCAAAAGGGAGCACATGCTCGATTCGCTGCCCCGGCATCCGCGCCTGCATCAGCCGCGACGTGCCCGCGGAGCAGAGAATCTCACCGTGAGGAGCGATATGGTCGGAGTGCGCGTGGGACACAAAGGCCCGCTGCTGAGGAAAATGCGCGTCGAGCCACCACGCAATTTGCGGCAGCCATACCCCGGCCCGAAACTCCACGTTCCACGACATTCCCCTCATCCTAAACCCACGCTCTGCGAGGTCAAAGCGCGAGAGGTGTTCCTACCGCAACAGGGCGAGCGCGCCAAGGCCGAGGAAAAGGATCAACGCCACGCCGACGCACCACCAGTACCAGCGCAGGCCGTTGACGTCACGATGCGAGCCTGGCGCCGACTCGTCCGGGCTGGATTCTTCCGGCAAGTCCAGTCCGTCGTAGGGGGATTGCTCGCGCCAGCCGGTGCGGTCATCCGCGCCACACTGCGGGCAGGATCGCGCCGAGCGTGGAACCTCGGCGCCACAATTGGCGCACTCAGCCGGCGGCGGACGTTCAGGCATCGAGTGGCCGGAAATATTTCAACTTGGCCAGCCGCCAGGCGGTCACAAAAAACGCCGTGAGCGGCACCGCGAGCACCATGCCGAGCACGCCGCCAAATGCGGTGCCCCAAAAGAAAATCGCGACGATGATCATCATGGGATGCAGGCCGGTGTGATGTCCCATTATTTTCGGAGTGAGCACCCAGCTTTCAATCAGCTGGACGACCGCCTTGACGACCAACACCAGACCGACGAGTTGCCAGCCGCCGCCGGGTTGAAAAAACGCCAGCGGCAAAGCGACGAGCAACCCCAGAATGGTGCCGAGGTAGGGGATGATGTTGAAGAGCCCCAACGCCAGGCCTATGAAGAGGCCGAATTTTAGCCCAACCAAGGTGAAGCCCAACGCGAAAAGCACGCCCATCGACAGGCCGATGAGGAGCTGTCCGCGAAAAAATGACTCCACGATCGCCACGAATTCGTTGATCAGAAATACGACATCCTGGCGGACCTGGGGGCGTAAAAATGGCAGATGTTGTCCCAAATCCGGGGCGGGCTCCGGGCGCGCGAGGAGGAAGAAAAACAGGTAAACCGGAATGATGGCGAGGTGCGTGATGAAGGAGAAAACGTCGAACATGCCGCCGAAAGCCGCGCGCAACGACGGTAGCGTCTGACCGAAGAGCGCCCGGCCTTCGCCCGTCAGGAAATCGGCAAGGCTGCGTACATTGGGATTCGCCAGCTGGCGCTGGGCCAGCTCAACCCACTGCGGATAATTTTCCTGCACATAAATCCAAGCCTTTTCCCAAACCGTTGGGACGTAGGCGATGAAATCAAGCAACTGCGCGATGATGGGGGGCAACAGGAGCACCAGAATGCCCGTGCCCACCAGCACGAATGCGCCGTAAAGAATGATCACGGCGAGCAGCCGGCGGACGGCAAAACGCTTTTTGAAAATGGCAATGACGGGACGAAGCAGCAACGCCAGCACGCCGGCAACGGCGAGCGGCCAGAGCACGCTGGAGAAAAATGCGAGAAGGCGACCCACCAGGACGAAGGCAAAGATCAGCAGCGCCGCGGATCCGAGCACTGCGAACATGGTTAACGCGAAGCCGATCGCGCGGCGCTGACTCTCGGAAAAAAAAGCGTTGGAGGAGCTTTCGGGGGACACAGTTAGAGGGCGAAAAAAGAACAGAAGCGGAGGGGAGGCCAGTCTGAATATCCGACCCACTCGCGAGGTTGCCCGGTCAGTGCCGACGCGCCAGCCAAACGAGACCTCAGGGAGCGACGCCCTGCCGCAGCGGGAAAGGCGGCGCCATGCGCCCCGTGTGATGACGCCAAAGCCAGCGTGCCATGGCCGGCAGGAGGATGATCGCACCGGCCATGTTGACGAGAAACATGAACGTCAGCAGCAGGCCCATGTCCGCTTGAAACTTCAGGTCGGAAAAAATCCAGGCGCTCACGCCAATGGCGAGAGTCAAGCCGGTGAAAACCACCGCGGCGCCAGCGTCATTCAGGGCGGCGAACATGGCGTCTTCAAAATATTCTCCGCTTTTCAAACCGGCCTGCAGCCGCGCAAAGATGTAGATGCCGTAATCGACGCCGATGCCGACGCCGAGCGCCACCACGGGCAGGGTCGAAGTTTTCAAGCCGATGCCCATTGTCACCATCACTGCATAGGCGAGCAAGCTGACGAGCGCGAGTGGCAGGACGATGCACAGCACGGCGCGGATATCGCGAAACGTGATGAGGCACAGCGCGCTCACGGCGCCGAACACCCACCACAGGATGGGTCGCTCGGCGGCCGCGACGACTTCGTTGGTGGCCGCCATTACACCCGCGTTGCCGCTCGCCAACAGGAATTTTGCCTTGGGCGAGTTATGGGTCGTGGCGAACGCCTTTACCGCGTCCGTGACGGCGCGCAGCGTCTCCGCCTTGTGATCGTTGAGGAAGATCATGACGGGCATCACGCTGGCGTCGGAGTTGAGCAGGCCGGTGGCCGTTTCAATCGGTGAAACCACTTGTGCGAGCGCCTGGGGATTGCGCGGGAGAATGCGCCATTTGAGCGAACCTTCATTAAGTCCGGCGTTGATCGTCCGTGCGACGGACGTCAGCGAGACCACGGACTGCACCCCGGCTGTGCCGCGGATATAGCCTTCAAACTCATCCATCAGGGCGACGACCTCGTAGTCAATGCACCCGTTCGGCATGGTCTCGACAATGACGGAGAGGACGTCGACGCCGATGCTGAAGTGGCTGGTAATGACGCGGCTGTCCTGATTGTAGCGCGAGTCCTGCCGCAATTCGGGCACGCCCGCCTGAGTGTCGCCAATCCGCAGTTGGCTGCCCTTCCAATAGCCCCACCCGCCGAGTGCGATGGCAAGGGCGATGATCAGCATGGAAGGCCCCGGACGCATGTTGCGGGACAGCGCTGCCCAGAATCTGTCGCCACGGGCCCGGCGCTCGCCAACCCAAGTGGCATACGCAGCAGGCAGGCGCAGATAGGAGAGCAGCAGCGGCAGAAGAAAAAAGTTGGTCAGGATGATGACGCTGACGCCGACGCTCGCGGAAATGGCCAGTTCGCGGATCGTCGCGATCTTGATGGCGAGCATGGTGACAAATCCAACGGTATCGGTGAGCAGGGCGACGATGCCGGGAATGATCAACTGATTGAAGGCCGCCCGAGCGGCGGTCGGCCCGTCCTGGCCCTTAAAGAATTCATTGCGAAAGGTGCAAATCTTCTGGACGCCGTGACTGACCGCGATGGCGAATACCAGGAACGGAACGAGGATGGAAAAGGGATCGATGCCGTAGCCGAGGGCGGTCACGGCCCCGAGTTGCCACACCACGGCGACCAACGCGCAAATGATGGGAGCGATGGCAAGTTTCCAGCGTCCCGCGTAATTCCACACCAGCAACGCGGTCACCACGATCGACATCCCGAATAGAAAGAGAATTCCACGGGCGCCGTCATTCACGGCGCCGATGACCTTCGCGAAGCCGATCACGCGAACCGTGATGGCGCCGCCGCTCTCGCGTTCGACGCGGCAACGAATGGTTTCAAGCCCGTCAGAGACCCGGGGGTAGTCGATTTTTGCGCCCGTTCGCGGATCCACTTCGAGCAGCTGGGCGGTGACCATGGCCCCCGTGAAATCGTTGGCCACGAGCTGGCCGAGCTTGCCCGACTTGATGATGTTGCCCTTCACCCGCGCAAAATTGGCGGGGGTGGGCGTGAAGTTAGCGGGGATGACATTGCCGCCGACAAAGCCATCCTCGACGACCTCGACGTACCGTACATTGGGCGTGAACAGCGATTGCACCTGCGCGCGATCCACCGCCGCCAGTGCCGAAATTTCTTCGGTCACGCGCTTGAGTTCGAAAAAAAAGCGCTCGTTGAAGATGTCGCCGCGCTCGGCCATGAGCGCGATCAACACGCGATTGGCGCCGCCAAAGTTATGCTGGTGCCGCGTGAATGTGCGGATGTATTCGTGATCGAGCGGCAGGGATTTGTTGAAGCTAGCGTCGAGGCGCAGCCGGGTGGCAAAAAACGCCATGCCAAGGGTCAACGCCGCAAAGGCGCAGACCAGCGGAGTGCGCCGCCGGAACATCCAGACGGTAAAGCGATCGAGCAGGGAATCGGCTGGGCGCATCACGGAAGGCGGGGGTGCAGAGTGGCGCCGGCTTCACCCAGGGTGAGGATCGCACCGTCGGGCAGCTCCAACACCTCGGCCACGGCACCGCTGAACCCGTTCGCCCATGGCTTGGCGACCAGCGTCTTGCCGTAGTCCCCGCTGGTCCACAGCGTGCGGGAGCTCCCGGCCAGCACAACAGTATTGCCCTGCAGAAGCGCGCCGGTCGCCACCAACGTC
>JBEENF010000234.1:0-6239 GCA_041192325.1 Verrucomicrobiota bacterium | reverse complement strand
TTCGGCACCCAAATCCGGCCATCGTTGCGCAAGGATTCGGACATCAGCGTCAACTTGGACTGATAGTCGCCACTGACCGGAATGCAGGTGGGGTGAATTTGCGTATAGCAGGGATTCGCAAAACATGCCCCGCGCTTGTAGGCGCGCCAAATCGCGGTCGTGTTCGAACCGCGGGCATAAGTCGAAAGATTGAAAACGTTACCGTAGCCGCCGGTCGCGAGCACCACGGCGTCAGCCGCATAGCGCTCGATCGCGCCGGTCACGAGATTGCGCACGATGATCCCCTTCGCCTGCCCGCCTACCACCACCAGATCGAGCATCTCGGTTTGGGTGTGCAGTTCAACCTGCCCGGCCCCCACGGTGCGCGACAGCGCCGAGTAAGCGCCGAGCAATAACTGCTGACCGGTCTGGCCGCGCGCATAAAAGGTGCGGGAAACCTGCGCCCCACCGAAGGAACGATTGGCGAGTAACCCGCCGTATTCGCGAGCGAATGGCACGCCCTGCGCGACACACTGGTCGATGATGTTGGCCGACACCTCGGCCAACCGATGCACATTGGCTTCGCGCGAGCGGTAGTCGCCGCCCTTGATCGTGTCGTAGAACAACCGGTAAACACTGTCGCCGTCGTTCTGGTAATTCTTCGCGGCATTAATGCCGCCTTGGGCCGCGATGGAATGGGCTCGCCGCGGACTATCGTGAAAAACAAACGACTTAACTTTATAGCCCAAGTCGGCCAGCGTGGAAGCGGCGGAGGCACCCGCGAGGCCCGCGCCAACGACGATCACTTCGTATTTCCGCTTGTTCGCGGGGTTAACGAGTTTGATGTCCACTTTGTGCTTGCGCCATTTGTCGGCAAGCGGGCCGGAGGGAGTCTTGGGGTCGAGCGTAGCCATGTAACGCAGCGCGATGAGGTTAGAGTTTGGAGAGGTGCACGTCAGCGACCCGACACCGCGACGCTCGCCGCACGCGGCTGGAGGCGGCCCAACAATACGGCTCCCGGGATCGCCAGGTTGCCGATAAAATAGAGGGCACAAAAAAGAACCGCGATCTTGCGCAGGCCGGAGGACCAGCGGGAAGACCGAAGTCCCAAAGTTTGAAACATGCTATCGATGCCGTGCACCAAGTGGAAGCTCAGCAGCCCCACCGCCACGATGTAGAAAAGCGACACGACCGGATGCTGGAAGCCGCGAATTACCATGGTGTGCACGTCAAGCACCTCGGCCCCGGGTTTCACCACCGGAAAACCCGCCACACGATATTCGTCCTGCATGGTGTAGTGCTTCAGGTTTTCCTTGAACGTTTCACTCTGCGCGGCGCCCCAGGTGAAATGCGCCAGATGATAAAGAACAAAGGCGAGCACGACGTAGCCGGTGATCCGCATCCAACGCGAAGCCAGCGTCGCACGGATGGTATATTTCACCGCATATGGCTCGGCGCCGCGCGCCCGCTTGTTTTCCAACGTCAGCACGGTGGCAGCCCAAATGTGAATGGCGACGCTCACGAGAAGACCTATCCGCGCCACCCAGAGGAGAGGCCCGAGTTGGTGCAGAAACTGCGCGTAGCCGTTGATGTGATCGGGATGCTGAAAGACCTGCAGGTTACCAATGAGATGGCCAATCACGAATCCGATTAGCACCAAGCCCGTGACGGCCATCAGGATTTTTCGCCCAATTGAGGAGCGGAAGAGGGAGCCAGCAAAATTCATTTACAAGAGTTCGCGGTTAGGGGTAAACGCGTTCGAAACGTCGCGTGCCGGTCCAGCGAAGTAAAGGCGTAGGCGCCGAATGGCACGCTTATTAGGGAGCCTTACCAATTTCAGAAGCGGCGTCTGTTTCAGCATCGCGATTTAAGCCGCTTCGGCCTGGCGGCTATCTCGCCAGCGGCTTGAGGAGCGCGAACTTGCCGCTCGCCGCCGGCGCGATGAATTTACGGCGAAAGGCATTTACGCGCGCGCCGGCGCCCAACATTTCCCCCAGCGCCGACTCGACCTGACGATGGACGGCCGAGTGATCGGCCACATAATGAAAATCCCACCGATTGTCCGCCGTCTGCACGAGCGAGTAATGCCAGCAGACAAAGCTGGCCGGCAACGCTCGGTCGACGTCTACTGAGGACACGAGGGAGCCATCAGCGCGAAAATAAAGATTACCCTCCCGGCCGAGCAAACGGAAGCCGGCGGGCAAGCGTTGCACGATATCACCCGTGTGGTAACGCAGCAGAGGCATCGCCTCACGGCCGCGGGTCGTCACATAAATCTGGAATACACCCGGCAACTCCGCCCGCCAGGGAACGAGCTCGACGAAGGCGTTCGCATCGATCACCTGCGAATTGTCCCGAAAGGCGTCGCCGACGAAAAGATAGCCGGCCTCCGTCGAACCGTACAAGTCGACTTGGGCCGCGGGAAACACATCCGCGATTTGCCGCCCATGCTGGGCACTGGCTTTGCCATAAGTGAGGATTACCGCGCGCAAACTAGGCACCCGCGCTCCACGTTTCCTGGCCGCCCGCGCCAGGAGCGAAAGGTAAACCGGCTCGCCTTCGAGCACCTCGGGCTTAGTTGCTTGAAGCTCCACCACTATGCGGTCCCACTCCGTCTCGGGAAAAGCGAACGGATCGCTCGAAAGGTTCAGGTATACCGTGCCATCGAAATAGCGGTGCGGAAACGGATGGTCTTCGTATGGGCAAAGGTTGCTGGAGCAACCCACCGGCGCGAGGACACACTTGCGATGCGGACGGTCCGCAAACTCGCGGAGAACCGGGGACGCGCGGTAGGCACGCTCAGTCTGCGCGTTCCACCAACCCTCCTCCATGATCACGGTCATGGGCGACTGCGTCGTGCCGCCCGTGCTCTCATACTCGAAGCGTTTGGTCTGTAATCCGCGCTCGATCTCCGCATAATCCGCGAAGAACGCCTGATGACCCCGCTCGACTATTTCACGTTTTGAGAGCGTGGGGATTTCCCGGAAACACGACCATCGCAACCGCTCGGCGTGCAAGGGAAAGCGCTTGGTGTACAGCGGGCTCCGCGCATAAATTTTGCGAACCTCCTGCTCCAATGGGGAGGGGACCAATCCTGACGTCGTGGCGCCGAGCGACTCGGGAGGATTGGCGAACGTGGGAGCGGGCATCGGTAGGTTGCGGGAGCAGCAAACGGGGCAATTCTCCGATGTCAAATGTCCCACCTGCGGGCCGCAACTCCGCCGGCCCACCCAACGTTAGGAAACACATCCTGGGTCGCAGCGCACTTAGCTCCCCTGCCGCATCCGCCAGTGTGGCTCGAAAAACAGAAGCGCATCCAGCACCAACCCGTGCGTGATGCCGCCGCCCCGCGCGAGGGTAAAGACCTCCTCGACGGGCCGGAGAGTCACTTGGATCTCCTCGTCGGCGTCCCACTCCAGTTCATGCGATTTCGCCGCTCCTTCCACCAAAACAAAATGGCACCGATTTGACTGAATGGCAGGATTGGGATGCACCGAGCCCAGCAGGCGAGCCGACCCGCCGGTGAAGCCGGTCTCTTCCCGCAATTCGCGCAATCCGGCGGTCACCGGATCTTCTGACAACTCCATGACGCCGCCGGGAATTTCGAGCGAAAAGTCGTTGATGCCATAGCGAAACTGCCGCACGAGCACCAGATGATGGTCGGCGGTGAGCGCGATTACGTTCACCCAATCGGGCGCATGTACGACCACAAAATCGCGTTCGGCTCCGCGCACCGGATGGCGATAACGCGCACTCAATAAATCGAAGATCCGGGTCTTGGCCTGGATTACCTCGCCAAGCCGCTCCCAACGGGAAGGACCGGATGCACTCATCAAAAAAAAGGCCTCCCCGCCAAGGACGGGGAGGCGCAAAGAAGCTCAAAAATTATTTTTTCGGCAGCTTGATCTTCTGCCCGACCTTCAAACTCGAGGAGCTGACTCCGGGGTTAACCGTCGTCATGTCCGCGATCGAAACTCCCTGCGCGCGGGCGATTTTCGCGAACGTGTCGCCGGCCTTGATGATGTATTCACCAGGCGCCGCCACCGCCGGGCCACCGCCGCCTTTTTTGTCCGCCACCGCCGCGGGCTTCTTTTGGGATTCCTCGATCTTGGTGATCGCGCCTTGGAGACGGGCCAGCTCGGGCCCCACGGTGTTAAACGCTTCCTGCGTGGTGTCCCGGAGCGCTTTGACATCTCTGCCGGCCTTATCCGCGGCCGCAGAAGCGGCGCTTGCCTGGGACTCCACTCCCGCAAATTTGCTGTCAACGGCCGCTTGGTTATCGGCGATCGTTTTGGTCAGCCCCGAAACTTTGATCGCAGCGAAACCGCCGAGCAGCAAAGCGATTACGCCGACAATGATGCCGCCAACGGGAAGCATGCTGTTATTCTCGCGAGAAATGGTGTCCATGAATAGAGGTGAAGAAAGGACGGGAGGAGAATCAGAATCGAAGGATGAGGCAAGAAGAGATTGGACCGAACCGACCAGTAGGCGCCAACCCCGGTCATTTCAGTAACATGGCGTGATCAAAATTTTGAGTTAGATTCTGTCAGACCAAGATCGCTGAAAAGCGGCAAAGGCAAATCGCTTTCAAATCCCCGGTCTTGCCCATTGACACGCGGGTATTAGCCGCAACGATTCACCTCCTGCACTCGGGGTGTAGCTTAGCCTGGTAGAGCGCCTGGTTTGGGACCAGGAGGTCGTAGGTTCGAATCCTATCGCCCCGACCATTTTATTAGACGGGGGCGGGCAGTGGCCGCAGCAGGCGCGATTTAGGCATTATTGAGTGGATTCTGCGCATTGTGCCGCTTCGGTTGGTCCAGCCATGCCCGCAGAATTGCCGCTGATTTGGACCGATGTCGCTTTACATCCCGACGCCCTGGACCTGCTGGCATCGCACGCACGTCTGGCCGGACCCGGGATCCCCGCGGAGATTTCCCCGTCTGGGGACTACGCCACGGCTCGGGTTGCTATCGTAAGCACGCGCTTCACGGGCGACGCCCTGGCGTTTGCGCGCGCCCCGGCCCTCCAAATAATCGCCCGCACCGGGATTGGCTACGACAACATCGACGTGGCCGCGGCCTCCGCAGCGGGCGTCTGTGTGATCAACACGCCGGAAGCGCCCACCGAATCGACCGCCGAATTTGCCATAGCGCTGATGTTCGCCGTCGCGCGGCGAATCGCCACGGCGGATCACAACTCCAAAGCCGGGAAATGGAAGACCGATGCGACCGTGGTCGGATTCGATCTCGCGGGCAAAACCCTGGGCCTGGTCGGATTTGGCCGCATTGCACGTCGCGTCACTGAAGTCGCCCGGGCCATCCGGATGCGCGTGGTGGCGTTCGATCCTTTCATTCCGCCGCCTCTGATCGCCGAAGCCGGCGCAACACCGGCCGCCGAATTGCCGGAGTTGTTACGAGTCGCGCAGGTGCTTTCCCTCCACGCTCCCTCGACGCCGGGCACCCGCCGCCTGATTGGTCGCGATCAACTGGCTCTCCTGCCACGGGGCGCGATTCTGATCAATACCGCTCGCGGTTCATTACTTGACGAATCCGCGGTTCTCGCCGCGCTGGCCGAAGGTCGTCTGGGCGGCGCTGGCATCGACGTCTGGGCGGAGGAGCCCGCGCGTCCCGATAACCTTTTGTTCCGCCATCCGCGCGTGGTCGCCACGCCGCATATCGCCGCCTTCACGGAAGAGGGTCGCCGCCGCAGTCACGTCACTGCGGCGCAGATGGTGCTCGCCGCCTTGCGGGGAGAACCGCCCGGCACGCTCGTCGATCCGGCCGTGTGGCCTCGGCGCAGACCGTAACCGCGCCGGCCCTGGAGTCGGCGCGAGCTTTTCAGGTGCCCCGCGCTCAGGGCAGTTCCCGCAACTTAATGTTCCGAAAAGAAGCTTCGTCGTTGTGGTAGGTAAGCAGGATGTGACCGCGAACTTTGGAACCAAAACCCGGAGTGGTTTTGAACTTTTCCTTTTTCACCTGCTCCAGAACCGCCGGGCTGCCGCATTCGTACTCCAAAACCTTTTGCCCATTTAGCCAATGCTCGACGTGATTTCCGTTCACGAGAATTCGCGACTGATTCCACTCGCCGTAAGGCTTCACCTTCTTCTTCGCGGGGTCCGGCGCCACGATCAGGTAAAAGGCGGCGGTCGATCCAGTCTGATGATCCGCCGCCACCGTGGCATCGTCGATCATTTGATATTCATGGCCAATGTTACCGCGTTCTTTCGTGATAAAATACTTCACGCCGTTGTTCGCCTTCGC
>JBEENF010000233.1:0-6246 GCA_041192325.1 Verrucomicrobiota bacterium | reverse complement strand
CCCGCGTCGTCGATGCCTTGGAACCCCGCAACGATGATCACCTTGCCCGCGTTGAGGTCTTTCTCCAAGGGCTTCGCGTTGATCGTTTTAATTTTCGCCTTGGTGTGAACTTTGTCCGTAAAAATTCCCGCCTGGGCTCCCGTGTAGCTGACCGCATCAACGCCGATCCCATGCAGCGCCATGGCCGTCAAAGCAATCGTCTCCTGCTCCCCGATGGAGAGCAATTGATCCATCTCCCGTTCGCTCGGCATCGCGCAAACCGCCCTCGCGCGTGCGATCAACTCGTTGGTCACCCCGGCGCGCGCCGAGACCACCACCACGAGTTGATTGCCTTGATCGCGGACCGCCTTGATGCGGGCGGCGACATTCTTGATGCGTTCGACGTCACCGACCGAGGTGCCGCCGTATTTTTGAACAATTCTTGCCATGTCAGAAAAATTTTAAGGTTCGATTTCGCCGCGCCAGCAGGCGTGCCATTCGGGACTGTTTATCAGTCATTGAAATCGCCGATGCGAAGTAAGACCGGCTCCTCAAGCACACTTTTGAGCGCGTTCAGCTGTTTCAGGGTGCCGTTCATGGAGCGTTCATTGCTCTCATGGGTGGTGAGCACCAATGACGCGGCGGCCGCTCGCTCCGCCGGTCCTTGAATCACGCTCGCAATACTCACATGATGCCGCGCCATCACTGAAGCCACTCGCGCCAACACGCCGGGTTCGTCCTTCACCGTCAGACGAAGATAATAGCGACAACGAATATTCTCCGGCGGAGCTAGCCTGCAGCCGTTCCGCACCGAGACGTCCTCTCCGATGAGGTGGGCCCCCTTGCCATGTTTGAGGAGTGAGGCCGCATCCGCGATGTCACTAATCACGGCGCTGGCAGTCGCGTCCTGGCCGGCTCCGCGTCCACTATAAAGAGTCGTCCCGACCACATCACCGGTCACCGAGATGGCGTTGAATACCCCGCTAACGTTTGCAATGACGTTCCCTTCGGGGAGCAGCGTCGGATGCACCCGGACATACAGTTCATTCTTCGCAAAATTCCGGGTGATCACCGCCAGCAGCTTAATGCCAAATCCCAGAACGGCTGCGTTCTTGAAGTCAGCGGGCGTGATCCGGGAAATACCTTCGACAATCATGTCATCGGTTTTGACCCAGATCCCATGCGCCAGCCAGGTGAGGACGGACGCTTTATGCGCGGTGTCCCAGCCGTCGACGTCAAGCGATTCATCCGCTTCCGCGTAGCCGAGTCGTTTGGCCTCAGCGAGCACGTCCCCGTAAGGGGCGTCCTGATCCTCCATCTGGGTCAGGATATAATTGCACGTGCCGTTGAGGATGCCGTAAATGCGCGGGAAGCGGTTTGCGACCAAGCCTTCGCGCAAAACCTTTACGATCGGGATGCCGCCGGCGACTGAAGCCTCAAAAAAGAAATGGCCACCATGTTTCTGGGCGGCGGCGAAAATCTCGGCGCCATGTTTGCAGATCAGCGCCTTGTTCGCCGAAACCACGATCTTCCCATTGCGCAAAGCAGCCATGGTCACTTTCCGCGCGAGTGTCGTTCCTCCCATCAATTCACAGACGATGTGAATTGATGGATCATTAGCGATTGAGAGCGGATCCTCAGTAAGAGCGGAGGCCGGGATTTTTACTCCGCGTGTTTTTCGCCGGTCGCGCACCGCCGCACGGGCAAGGTTCAACTTCACCCCCACGCGTGCTTCGAGATCCGCGCGGTTGGCGGAAATGTGCTTCCAAACACCCTGCCCCACCGTGCCGAGCCCGCACAGGCCGATGTTGATCGTCAGGGATTCACTCATGGTTTTGGAACAGGCGTGTTCTGGCTAACTTTACTTTCCGTGCCGGCGAAAAGACGCTGAATATTGGCGCGGTGGCGAACGATAACGAACGCAGCGATCGCGATCGTGACGCCGAAAATCACCGATCGCCCGTCGAGCCAAAATACGCTGATCGGCAAAGCCAGGGCTGCAAAGATCGAGGCCAGCGAAACGTAGCGACTCGAAAAGAAGGTCAGAATCCAAACGAGTAACGCAACCAACAGCGCCTGCGGAATGATGACGATGAGGCCACCTGCCGCTGTCGCCACCCCTTTGCCTCCGCGAAAGCGCGTGAAACAAGAAAAACTGTGCCCGACCAGGGCGCCGATCAAACCGGCAACTGCAACATATTGCTGCCTATCCGGCTCGCCGATCAGCAGCTCATTCGACGTCACCGCGCCCCCCAAGAACAGCAAAGTGGGCCAAGCGGTCGCGGCGGCGCCTTTCAGCGCATCCAGCAGAAAGACCAGATTGCCGGCGGCTGAACCAAGCGTTCGTCGCACGTTGGTGGCGCCGGGACTTTTGCTCCCCACCTCGAAAATGTTCACGCCTTTCCCTCGCGCGACGAGATATCCAAAAGGCAATGAGCCCAGGAAATAGCCCGTGACGAGCGCAAGGAAGACGGGGGTGTACATGCTCGAAACCGGGTCAGCGCCAAAAGCAGGGCTTGGTATTCGGTTTAGCACAACGTCGGCTCGACTTGCCGACGACTGCTCGTAGCTGGCGGCGTCCCGAAATCACAGTTGGACAAACTTGGCCATTTTGATGGCAGGGTGTCCCTTGATCTCGCTCCGCGCCGATTCACCCGGTTCACTATCGACACGTACAACCATATAGGCCGTCCCGCCGGGGGTAAGCCGGCTAAGCGACATGTCGGCAATGTTTACTTTGTCGCGGCCGAGGATCGTGCCGATCGTTCCGACCATGCCGGGCTGGTCCTTGTTCTCGAGCACCAGCAATTTCCCGTCGGCCAAAACTTCAACCTCGCGGCCATTAATGTTCACAATGCGAGGCTGGTTCGCGCGACCTATGAGTGTGCCCGAAGCGGAATGAATGACGCCATCAGGCGTAACTGCTTCAACTTGAATCAGTTCCGAATACCCCGAATCACCCGTGGATTTTGTCACGACCGCACGCATGCCAAGGCGCTCCAACATCACGGGTGCATTGACGAAGTTTACCTCTTCCCCGCTGATCCGCCGGAGATACCCGCGTTCAATTGCCCGGGTCACCGCATTTACTTCGAGGTCAACCAGCTTTCCCCAGTAAGTAATCGTCAGCTGCGCGATTTGAGCCGGCGCAATTTGTTGCACCAGCGTTCCCAGCTTGGCGCCGAGATCGAGATAAGGCCCAAGCACTTTCAAAGCGGTCGCGTCGATCGAGGGAACATTGACCGCATTGCGAATCACGCCGCCGTTGAGCACATCCGCGATCTGCTCCGCAATCTCGATGCCCACTGATTCCTGCGCTTCGGCGGTGGACGCACCAAGGTGGGGAGTAAGGACTACGTTGGGAAGATTTCGGAATTCGCTATCCTTTGCGAGGGGTTCATCCTCGTAAACATCGAGCCCAGCGGCAGCAACCTTGCCTGATTTTAAGGCGGCGAGCAGCGCGGCCTCCTTGATAATGCCGCCACGCGCACAATTGAAAATACGAACGCCTTTGCGGCATTTCTCGAATGCCGCCTCATCGATCATGTATTTTGTGTCATCGGTGAGCGGCATATGGACGGTAATGTAGTCCGACTGTTCCAGCAGCTCATCCAGAGTCGAGGCTTCGACCTGCATCGCCTTGGCCCGGCTCGGCGCCAAGTACGGGTCGTAGGCAAGGACCCGCATCCCAAAGGCCTGAGCTCGTTTCGCCACCTCGCCGCCAATGCGGCCAAGCCCGACGATGCCAAGCGTCTTTTTGAAGAGCTCCAGCCCGGAGAAGCTCTTACGATCCCATTGCCCTGCTCTCATGGAAGCCGCAGCTTGGGGAACCGGCCTGGCACCGCACAAGATATGCGTGAACGTCAGTTCGGCGGTGGCGATCGTATTCCCCGCCGGCGTATTCATGACCACAACACCATGCTCTGTGGCCGCCTCGACGTCGACATTGTCCACCCCGACCCCGGCCCGACCGACCACCTTCAACTTGGGAGCGGCCTTGAAGACCTCCGCCGTGATCTTTGTTTCGGACCGCACGGCGATCGCATGAACGTCTTTAACGAGTTCCAATAACTTTTCCGGCGCGGAGCCGTAGGCTTCGATTACCTCGAAGCCCGGCTGCTGCCGTAAAAAGGCTACTCCTTTGGGTGAGATCTTATCGGCAACGAGGACTTTCATTTAGAGAAAAATAGGAACGAGGGAAATCTCCGCGAGGTTCGCTAGCAAGGAAAAGGTTTGGCTATGACCGGCCTCGGTACCTTGAAAGTAAAACCATCCTCCCTAATGTTGCGCCGCTCCGGCAAAAACGACAAGAAGTGGCGTTTCCCCGCCCGTGAAGGCAGAAGCGGTCAGTTTTCCAACAAGGATTGCGCCGGACGGACTGTTTTCTTTTTTTACGCGTCTACCTTGGCACCTTTGACAAACCGCCGGCGGTCCAGCCACTTTTAGCCGGTGCAAATTCCGCACCAGCGGTATGTTACCATGAACCCCGATCCCGTTTTCTCTTAACATGTTACTCCTCCGTTGTCGCCAGATACCCGGATTACTCCCCACCCTTCTTGCCTGTCTGATGCTCGCCGGGTGCGGCGAAAAGGGCGGGGCGTCCCCCAAGAGTGCGGTTAAAGGGGCTAAAGCAAAGGGGGCGGCCGCGCCAGTTCTCGTGGGGCAGGTCCAGCGGCAAAGGATTCCTATTATTGTAGAAGCCGTTGGCGCCGTTGAGCCGCTGCGGATGACCGCAGTCCGCCCCCAAGTTACCGGAGTCCTTCAAAAGATCGCGTTTCAGGAGGGCAAGGACGTGAAGCAAGGCGATCTCCTGTTCGAGATTGATCCGCGCCCGTTTCGCGGCGCACTGCAGGCCGCCACAGCCGATTTGCAGAAACTGAAAGTTCAACTGGAAACTGCCCGCGCCCAAGTCGCGCGATATGAGGCGCTCAGCCGGGATCAGATGATCTCAAAAGAACATTTTCAGAAGATTCTGGACGAGGCCCTCACCACGGAGGCGGAAGTGCTCGCGAGTGAATCCCGCGTCAACAATGCCAAACTGCAGTTGGAATTCAGCGCCATGCGGGCCCCCATGTCGGGTCGCACCGGCAACTTAAATGTTCACGAGGGAGACCTGATTCGCGCCAATGACCCCGGTTCACTCGTCACGATTAATCAGGTCAGTCCCGTCTACGTAACGTTTGGGGTTCCTCAGCAATACCTGTCCGCAATCAATCGTTACCGCGCGGAGCGCAGCCTCGCTGTGCGCGTGATCCCCCCAGGCTCGGAGGAAACCCCCGAGAGCGGTGAACTGACTTTTCTAGACAACATGGTCGATCCGGCCACGGGCACCATCAAGCTTAAGGCCACCTTTAAAAACGAGCACCAGCGGCTCTGGCCGGGGCAGTTTGCAAGTGTGATGATCACGCTCGCTGAGCCCGAAGTGCTCACCGTTGCGGCCAGCGCTGTCCAAAATTCCCAAACCGGTCAGCATGTTTTTGTAATTTCCCCCGATCGCATCGCGGAGCTTCGACCCATCACCGTCGGCCGCACCTACGAAGGCTTCGCGGTTGTCACCAAAGGCCTAGAGGAAGGGGAATCCGTCGTGATCGATGGTCAGATCCGCGTAATCCCAGGTCGCAGTGTGGAGATCAAGGCGCCGCCCGGATCTTCCGTCAGCGAAACCCCACCCAGCGAAACCGCCCAGGGTAAGAAGAAGGCCAAGACGGTGGAAAAGTCATCCACATGAACATTTCCGATCCGTTCATCCGGCGGCCAGTGATGACCGTCCTCGTTACCGCCGCGATCACGCTTTTTGGTTGGATCGCTTATGAGCGTCTCCCTGTCAGCGATCTCCCGAACATCGACTTTCCGACCATCAGCATTTCTGCCAGCATCCCTGGCGCCAGCCCTGAGACCATGGCGTCGGCGGTCGCCACTCCCTTGGAGCAGCAGTTTGCCAGCATTGCGGGCATCGATTCGATGACGTCGCAAAGCACCCTCGGCAACACGCAGGTGACCCTCCAGTTCAACCTTGATCGCAATGTCGATGGCGCCGCTCAGGACGTGCAGTCCGCCATTGCCGCCGTGCAGCGCCGACTGCCACGCGACATGCCCAATCCGCCGTCATTCCGAAAAAACAATCCGGCTGATGATCCCATCTTGCTGCTGGCGCTGAGCTCGGCGACCCAGCCGCTCTCCGAGGTTAACGAGTGGGCGGAGACCGTCCTGGCCCAGCGCATATCCACGGTCGACGGCGTCTCGCAAGTGCAAGTCATGGGTTCTCAA
>JBEENF010000232.1:0-6263 GCA_041192325.1 Verrucomicrobiota bacterium | reverse complement strand
TCACCGACTTTGGCCTGCCGCAATTTCTCGATGCCCGGCGAAAAGCGCCGCGGCGAGGAGCTGAAGATCGGGACTTTCATTTCGCGGGCCAGCCGGGCGATGGCGAGCCCTTCCGCGTAGGAGCCAGCCAGGGGTTTGTCGATGAACACGGGCTTGCCGGCGGCAAAGACCTGCCGCGCTTCCGGCAGATGCGCGCGTCCGTCGAGACTCAGCATCAGGATGGCGTCGCTCTTGGCGCAGAGTTCCGCAATCGAGTCGACCAGGGTAACGCCGTATTTGTCGCGCATATCGACCGTGAATCCTTCCACCCGCGAGCGGCTGAGTTCCACGTCCGGGCTGCCGCCTTTGTAGGCCCACCTCACGCGAGCCCCCGGAAGGTGCTCCTTGTCCTGAGGATCATTGAAGATCCGGCCAAAACGAATGCAGTGCGACGAATCGAGGCCGATGATGCCCAGCTTGAGCTCGGATTCCGCGCCGAAACTCAAGCCAGCGGAAAAGACAGCCGCGAGCAGCCCGGAAGTGATTTTCATGGCCGGAATCTCACGGTTCCGCCACGACCGGCCGCAAGCGAATTAGCGGATATCGCCCGAAAGAAGCGCGGAAGCTTCAGGAAAAACCGTCCCCGCCCGCGCCGGGCGGCCTGCCACCTCTCAGGCGGGGGTGCCCGGCGTCGGGGGCGAAGATTCGCCCGCCACCGGCGGCTTCGGGGTTCGCTGCGTGGGAATATGCGCCGCCTGGCGCAGGGTTTCGCTCTTCGAGGTGTTGAGGCGCTGCGCCAACTTATTGAGCCGCACCACTTCGATCTGGTTGAGGACCGTCAGACGCTCGGCGCCGTCACGATCGACCCACTTCACGTGGTGGATTTTTTGGCGGGAGGTTTTCACCAAATCGCGGAGGAAGCTTAGCTCGTCTTCAGGTAGGTCCATTGTGGCCTGAGTTGCCCTGCACAAGCGCGCAAGGTCAAGGCGGCTCTTCCGCGCCCGGCGCCCGGCGGCGGCGCTCATGACGTGGGCGCGACTTGAAAAACTGCTGCCGGTCGTCGAGGCTAACCTTCCATTTGCATGATTGCCATCGACGATGCCATTGAAGCCGAAGCCGAACGTCTGCTGCGTTCGCTGATGCACGTCGAGTGCGACCCGCGCGGGCGGACGTGGAATCTCGACACCTGCCGGTCGATCGCGCCGCTCACCCTCGAGATCAACCGCCTGAAAAAGGAGAAGGACGCGGTGATTCTCGCGCATTCGTATGTCGAGCCGGAGATCATCTACGGGGTGGCCGATTTTCGCGGGGACTCGTATTTCCTCAGCCTGAAGGCGAGGGAAGCCCGCGCGAAGATGATCGTTTTCGCCGGGGTGGTCTTCATGGCGGAGACGGCGAAGATCCTTTCTCCCGCGGCCACCGTGCTGGTCCCGGACCGGCATTCGGGGTGTTCCCTTGCGGACTCGCTCAACGGCGAGCAACTCCGCCGGCTCAAGTCACTTTATCCCGACGCCACGGTGGTGTGCTATATCAACAGCACCGCGGACGTGAAGGCGGAGTCCGACGTCTGCGTCACCTCCGGCAATGTGTATCACATCGTCGCCAACCTGCCGGCGAAGCGGATCCTCTTTGTGCCCGACCGGTTGATGGGCGACAATCTGCGCGACGAAATGAAGCGGCGCGGCGTGGCCAAGGAGATCATCACCTCCGATGGCACGTGCATGGTGCACGATCAGTTTACGCCCGCCGACATTGTGGCCGCGCGCGACCGCTACCCGGGGTTGAAAGTGGTCGCCCATCCCGAATGCACCGCCGAGGTCTCGGCGGCGGCGGACTTTGTCGGCAGCACGGGCGCGATGATGAAATACGTCAACACCACCCGGGCGCCGTATTATCTCATGCTGACCGAGTGCGGTTTGGTGGGACGATTGGAGGTCGAGTCGCCGGAAAAGGCCTTCATCGGCGGCTGCCGGCTGTGTCCCTACATGAAGCTGAACTCGCTCGAAAAGATTCGTGACGCGTTGCAGCACCCGCGGCCCGACCAAATCGTCACGCTGGATGAGGAGATGCGCCGCCGCGCCGCGCGCTGCATCGAGCGAATGTTTGAGCTGGCTCCGACCGATTGATTCTGGAACTCAGGGGAGCGGCCAAAATACCGAAAGCTGATTCCGCTTTCCGACCGGTCTGCTCCCGTCGTATGAATTCACTTCCCCGGATCGACCATCTCATCGACCTCGCCATCGAGGAAGACGCGGGCTTGGGGGACGTCACCAGCCGCGCCATTTTCTCCGCGCAGGACCAGGCCAGCGGATATTTCGACGCCAAACAGGATCTCGTTTTGTGCGGGCTCGGCATTGCCGCCCGCGTCTTCGCCAAGGTGGATCCCACGCTGAAGACGCGCCTCCTCGGGCAGGATGGCCAGCTCGTGAAATCGGGCACGCGCGTGCTGGCAGTGAACGGCCCGACCGCCGCGATGCTGACGGCGGAACGCACCGCATTGAACTTCGTGCAACGACTCTCCGGGATCGCCACGCTGGCCCGGAAATTCGCGGACGCCGTCGCCGGCACGGGGGTGCGGATTGTCGACACGCGCAAGACCACACCGGGGTGGCGCGCGTTGGAGAAATACGCGGTGCGCTGCGGCGGTTGCTTCAACCACCGTTCGTCCCTCGGCGAGCACGTGCTCATCAAGGACAACCACATCGCCGCCGCGGGCTCGATCGCGACGGCCGTCAAGCGCTGTCGTGACGCGGCGCCCCATCTCGCCAAGATTGAAGTTGAAGCCAAGACGCTCGCGGAAGTGAAGGATGCGTTGCGCGCTGGCGCGGATGTCATCCTGCTCGACAACATGGACCCCGCCCTGATTCGCCGCGCGGTGACGTTGATCGCGGGCGCGGCCATCGTCGAAGTTTCCGGGGGCGTGCGCTTCGCAACGCTGCGCGATTACGCGTTGCCCGGCGTGAACGTGATCAGCATCGGCGCGCTGACGCACTCGGCGGCCGCGGTGGACCTGAGCCTCACGATCCTTCCGAAAAGGAAGCGCTGAGCCATGGTGGAGCCATCGCGGACGAAACTTCCGCCCTCATCGATGCCGGTACTCCACACGGATTGCCTGGTCATTGGCGCCGGCCTGGCAGGTTCGGCCTATGCGTTGCGCGCGGCGAAACTGGGACTGTCGGTCGAACTGCTGAGCCTCGCCGAGCCGCTGGCGGCCAACAGCGACTGGGCGCAAGGCGGCATCATCTACGACGCAGCCGGGGACCCCGCCGCGCTGGCGCGCGACATCTTTGAAGCCAGCGACCGCACCGCCAATCCGAAGGCGGTCGACCACCTCGTCCGCGAAGGTCCGCGCGCGGTGGAGGAGTTGTTGCTGCAGGAACTAAGTGTCGCCTTCGACCGGAACGACGCGGGCGGGTTGGATTTCACGCGGGAAGGCGGACACAGCGATCGACGGATCATTCACCACAAGGACGCCACGGGACATGCCATCCTGTCGGCCGTGGCCCGCGGCGTGGACTCCACGCGCGGCATCACGCGCCGCAGCGGCTGGGTGGCCATCGACCTGCTCACCCTTTCGCACAACTCCGTCGACACCGCCGACAAGTACGAGCCGCTGACCTGCTTCGGCGCCTACGTCCTCAACACATTGACCGGCGAGACCGCGGCCATCGTGGCGAAGAAGACGATCCTCGCCACCGGCGGCCTGGGCCACATTTTCCTGCATACGACGAATGTGCCCGGCAGCGTCGGCCACGGCGTGGCGATGGCGTATCGCGTCGGCGCGCGCCTGATCGACCTCGAGTACGTGCAGTTTCACCCGACGGTGTTCGCGAAGAAAAACGCGCCGCGTTTTCTGATTACCGAAGCGCTGCGGGGCGAAGGCGCGGTGCTGCTCAATGCCAAAGGCGAGCGCTTCATGGACACGATCGACGCGCGGGGCTCCCTCGCGTCGCGCGACATCGTGGCTCGCGCCATCAAGCAGGAACTCGCCGGCAGTGGAGAGCCCAACGCGCTGCTCGATCTCTCGGCGATGCAGCCGGAATTTGTCCGCGAACGGTTTCCGGGCATCTATCAACGCTGCCTTGAGTTCGGGATCGACATCACCCGGGAACCCATCCCCGTGGTGCCCGCGGCGCATTTTGCCTGTGGCGGCGTTCACGCGGACCTGCACGGCCGCACCAGCGTGCGCCATCTGAACGCGATCGGTGAAACCGCGTGCACCGGCTTGCACGGCGCCAACCGCCTGGCGAGCACCTCGTTGCTCGAGTGCCTCGTCAGCGCAAAGTTTGCCGCGCTGGCGGACGGGGCCGACATTGCGCGGCAAACCTTCCGTCTGCCGGAACCGCGCGAATGGGAAAGCCCGACGCACGAGGCGGATCCCGTGTTGATCCGACAGGATATGCTGCAGATCCAGCACACGATGTGGAATTATGCCGGCATCGTGCGCTCGCCGAAACGGCTCACGCGCGCGCGGCGCATCCTGCTGGAGTTGCGCGAGGAGATTCAGAGCTTTTATCGCGGCTGCCGGTTGACCCGCGACCTCATCGAGCTGCGCAATGCCATCCAGACGGCGCTGCTGGTGGTCCACGCCGCCTCGCTCAACCCGCGCAGTCGCGGGTGCCACTACGTCGTCGAGGAAGCCTGACGCCCTCGCGCGAGGCGCCGCCTCAAACGCGCGCCCCCGTGCGCGCCCGCGCCTCGGCCAGAATCGCCAGCAGCACGCCGAAATCTTCCTCCCGCGTGCCACTTTCGATGATGAAGTCGAATTTCCCGGCTTGGCGCAGTTCGGCCTCGGCCGTGGCGATGCGCCGCTCGATCTCCTCTTCGTGATCCTTCGCCCGCTCCCGCATCCGCGCGACGAGGCGTTCGTGGTCCACGCGAATGAAAAGGGTGGTCATCGCGCGCCGGAGGGCCGCGTTCGTTTGCGCCACCCGCCGCAGGGATTCCACGCCTTGCACGTCGATGCTCATCACGAGATTCTGTCCCGCCGCGAGCGGATCGAGCACGCTGGACCGGAGCGTGCCGTAACGGCGTTCGCCATGAACCCAGGCCCATTCGAGGAATTCACCCGCGGCGACGCGCGCATCGAACTGCGCCGGCGTGAGGAAATGATAATGCACGCCGTCGATTTCCCCTTCCCGCGGCGCGCGGGTGGTGGTGGTGACGACGCGGGCGAAGTCGGCTTGCTCGAAGACGAGGCGGTCGCAGAGCGTGCTTTTGCCCGAGCCGGCCGGGCCCGCGATCACCAGCAGAACCGGCGGGGCGGAAGTGCGGAGTACAGACATCGGCGCGGTTAATAGGTAAACGCCACGATGCCGAGCAGCACGCCATACCCGCACAGGGCGCCGCCGATGGTTCGAGCGCGGCCGGGACGGGCGAAGAGCCACGAGAGAAAATCCCGCATGCGCCAGGGCTGTGCGCCCAGCCAGATGGCGAGCGCGATGCCAACGTAGACGAGCGTGACCATGAGCAGTCGCTGCGGCCGGTCGAATTCCATGTAGGCCGCGTCGAGCAACGGCATGGCGCCCATGAGCACGAGCGTGCAAAGGCCGCGCACCGCGAGGAAGTCCGGCACCGATTTAAAGGCAAAAACCGCGACGCCCGCAAAACCGACCAGGAGCCAGCCGCGATAGTCGCCAAAATCCGCGGAGGAAAGATGCCAGATGCCGTGGAGAAACCACGCCGCGCCCGCGCCAAAAAAGACATACGCCGCCATCGTGGAGCGCGGCATCGCTTTGAGCGCGGCGATGAATCCGGCGTGATTGAGCAGAAGCGGCAATCCGAGGATGAGCAGGAGACAGCCGGGCAGAAGCGTGGCGGTGAGGAGTGACATGAAAATCTTTCTCTTTCCTCTTTCTCTTACTCTTTCTCCCTCCCCAGCGACGCCGCGCAATACGGCTCCTGGGCATCTTCCTGCACCTGGCCGGAAAAATGTCGGATCAATCCGGCAGTCATTGAGACCACTTCGATCAAAATGGCTTTTCCTTCCTCGGCGGTTTGGGGCGAGAGTTTTCCCCGAGCGACCAGCACATCCAGACAGGCCGCCCATTCCACCCCTGAACCGCGCGCGATATCGAAATAACGACAACGATCCGGCTGGGATCGCTTGCCGTTACCCTCAGCCAGATTGAGAACCATGCTGGTCGAAGCGCGCTCGAGTTGGTCCCTCGCGGCCAGTTTTGACGGGAGTTCGTCGATAATCGATCCCGCCCATGCCGCAAAACGCAGCGCTTCCTGATAAACCTTCAGGCGCTCGTGATCGAATTGGGTGCGCATTGTCCTCA